>NZ_JBEPEH010000030.1:0-87765 GCF_040300725.1 Dactylosporangium sp. NPDC000244 | reverse complement strand
GTCGGGACGCGGAGACTGGCCGCCTCGGAGATCCCAGTGGCGCGAGAGTCCGTGTCGGGACGCGGAGACTGGCCGCCTCGGAGATCCCAGTGGCGCGAGAGTCCGTGTCGGGACGCGGAGACTGGCCGCCTCGGAGATCCCAGTGGCGCGAGTCGGTGTCGGGCGCGTCTTCGTCTATGACTGCCCGGACGCGCGCGCCCGTCGATGGGGCAAGCAGAAACCTCAAAGAAAAGTCGGTGTTACGGCGCGGAAGCCGGTGCCGACGGCACGCCGCCGCCCAAGTCCGCGGCCTGAGCCGGCGCGACAGGACGTTCCACGTTGCGTGTCGCGGTCAGGGACAGCAGCTCGTCCACGCTCGTCCTGGTGCCGAAGCGGTACGCGCGCGCATAGTCCGCGGCCGGCAGCGCCGCCCGCAACGCCTCGTCCGTCGCCGCCCGCGCCGGTTGTTCGCAGCGGGGAGTGGGTGCCGCGATCTCCCGCCGGACCACGTCCGCCGCGCCGAGCAGAGCCGCCGCGTGGGCCGGGTCCGCGGCGCGGCGGCGGCATTCGGCCAAGGCCTCCAGGACGCTCGCCGTCCGCCAGCGATCGCCGACCCGGCGGTGGATGGCCAGGCTCGCGTGCAGGCGCTCGGCGGCCGGCGCCAGGCGGCCCTCGGCCAGGTCGACCCGCGCCAGCATGTCCTGGGCCCAGGCCACGCCCTCCGGGAAGGCGAGTTCGGTGAAGCGGTCCAGGGCATCGGCCAGGTGCCGGCGGGCCGTGTGCTGGTCGCCCCGGTAGTGGGCCACGGCGCCCAGGTGGGTGAGGGAGCTGGCGGCCGACTCGGCGTCGGCCAGGTCCCGGAACGCGGTCAGGCTCGCGGCCAGCAGGTCGGCGGCGGCGTCCAGGTCGCCCGCCAGCCAGGCCGTCGCGCCGGCCAGTTGGGTTGCCCGGCCCTCGCCCCAGGCGTCGCCGGACTCGCGGTACAGGCGGCGGGCCTCCTCCAGGTGGGCGCGGGACGAGTCGTAGCGGGCGCGCTCGCGTTCGACGCAGCCCAGCAGGGTCAGCAGGGGGCCGCGCGACTTCGGGTCGTCGTCCGGGGTGAGCGGGAGGGCCTGCTCGGCCAGGGCCGCGGCCGTCGGGTATTCGCACGCGAGCATCGCCAGGGTGGCCGCGGCCGAGGACGCGGCCAGGCGGGTGGGCGGCGGGGCCTGCGGGCGGCGGGTCAGGGCTTCGGCGAGCCAGTGGCGGCCCAGTGAGTACCCACCGATGAAATGCTGGAAGGGGGCCATTGCGGTGGCCATGCGCAGGTCGGCGTCGGCCCCGGGGCCGGGGCGCTCGGTCAGGCTCGTCAGGGCGGCTCGCAGGTTGTCCTGTTCGACGGTCAGCGTGCGCAGCCAGTCGCGCTGTTCGGGGCCGCGGATGCCGGCGGCGGCTCGTTCGGCGAGGTCCAGGTAGAACGCGGCGTGGGCGGCGCGGGCCCCTTCGGACTCGTCGGGGTGCTCGGCGAGGCGGGCGGCGGCGTACGCGGCGACCGTCTGCAGCATGTGGCCCCGCGGGCGGGCCGGTGCGGAGCCGGTCAGCAGGGAGCGTTCGGCGAGCGCGTCCAGCAGGCCGGGGCGGTACGCGGGCAGGGTCGCCACCGCGGCCTCCGTCCAGCCGCCCTGGAAGACGGCGAGCTGGCGCAGCAGGGCCTGCTTGTCCGGCGAGAGCAGCTGGTAGGACCAGTCCAGCGCGGCGCGCAGGGTGCGGTGGTGCTCGGGGCCGGGGGCCTTCGCGTCGGCCAGGACGCGGAAACGGTCGGCCAGCAGGCGGCGTACCTCCGGCACCGACAGCAGCGCCGCCCGCGCCGCGGCCAGCTCGACGGCGAGGGGGAGTCCGTCCAGGGCGGCGCAGATCGCGGCCGCCGCCTGGTGGTGCTCGGGCGGCAGCGGGCGCCCGGTGCGCTCGAACATGCGCGTGGCGAACAGGCGCAGTGCCGTGTCCGGGTCGAGGGGGTGCACGCCGAGGACCGTCTCGGCCGGCAGACCGAGCGGCTGCCGGCTGGTCGCCAGCACGCGCAGCAGCGGTCGTACCTCGAGCAGGTGCCCCGCGAACGCGGCGACCTCGGCGGCCGCGTGCTCACAGTTGTCCAGCAGGAGCACGAGCGGTACACCAGAAACGGAAGCGGCATCGAGGGCTTCCAGCAGCGTGTCGAAGCCGCTCAGGTCCGGGCGGCGGGCCACGCCGAGCGCGTCGAGCACGAAGCCGGCCGGGTCGCGGGTGTCCATCGTGGACAGGTCCACGAACCGCACCGGGCCGGGCGCGGCGGCCGCGACGGCGATCGCGATGCGGGTCTTGCCGCTGCCGGCCGGGCCGACGAGGGTCAGCAGGCGGCCGTCCTCGCCGAGGAGCCGGGCGGCGAGGCGCACCTCGGCATCCCGCCCCACCAGCGAGGTGAGCGGGGCCGGAAGGCTGGCCGCCGGATCCACCCGGAGACTGTAGCGTTGCGGGTATGAAGATCGCGATCGCTTCCTGAGGGCGCCGTGGCGTTTCTGGTGGAGATGCCCGACGGCGGGTACCTCGAGGTCGAGGAGCGGGCCGACGTCGCCCCTGAGGACGAGCGGGTCGTCGGGGTGCTCGGCGCCTCGCCGCTGGAGGGCACCGGGCTCATCACGTTCGGCGCCGTCGTGCGCACCGGGCTCAGCGAGTCGGAGCAGGACGACTTCGCCGACTGGCTGTACGACCGCGTCGTGATGTTCGCCGAGCTCGGCGGGGAGATCGACGGATGGTCACCGCGGGAGGACGGTACGTGGGAGATCCGCGCATTGTCCCCGCTGGACGCTCCTCCGGACGCGCTGCCCGGCAGCGACGAACGTCACTGATCCGCGCTGAACGGAGGATGAACACGGGGCCACCCGGACGGCGGGGCACCGATTACGCTGGCGGTCGATGGCGATGACGATCGAGGTCCAGGGCGCGGGGCGGCTGCTCAGCGTCGGGGCCGCCACCGACGTCGGCCGGCGGTATCCGGCCAACTTCGACGTCCTGCACGCCGCCGAGCTGCAGCGACGTCCGGGGTTGTGCGCGGTCGTCGCCGACGGGATGGGCGCCGGCGAGGGCAGCCGCACCGCCGGGCGGATGGCCGTCGACATCTTCACCGCGGCCGTGCAGCAGCACCGCGGCCCGTTCGAGCCGACGCCCCTGTTCGCCGCCATCGCCGACGCGCAGCGCCGCGTCCGCGCCGCGGGGCAGGAGCTGCGCGAGCTCACCGGGTGCACGCTCACCGCCCTGGTCGCCGACGCGACGGGCGCGTGGGTCACGCAGATCGGGGACAGCCGGGTGTACCGGCTGCGCGGCGGCCTGCTCGAACTGCTCACGGTCGATCACACCGCGGCGTGGCTCGGGGCCGTGCACGGCTGGTATCCGGCCGACTCCCCGCAGGCGGCCGCCGCGCGCTATCAGCTGCACCGGTTCATCGGCCACCCCGGGCTGCCCGAGCCCGACGTGCTGAGCGTGACCATGTTCCCCGGCGACGTGTACTGCCTGTGCACCGACGGGATCGCGGAGCAGGTGCCGTACCAGTTGATGGAACGCACTCTCGGCTCCGGGCAGTCCCCGGACGTGATGGCCTCGGCCCTGGTGGCCGCGTCCCTGGAGGCGGGTGGCCGCGACAACGCCACGGCGGTCGTGGTGAAGGTCGCCTGAGCCGTTCCCGGCCTCTCGCTTCCTCGCGGTGCGGCATGCGGCTAGAGTGGCGTGCGATGTTGATCTGCATATGGCGGATCGGATACAGCCACTCGGAGGGATCGCGATGTCCGACGGACCGGACCCGGCACTGGCGCGGCGGCGGCTGATGCTGACGCTGCGCGGCTTCCGCAGCGGCGCGGGCGCCACCCAGACCGAGGTCGCGGCCGACATGGAGTGGTCGCAGTCGAAGGTCGTGCGGGTCGAGAACGGCGAGGTCGGCATCTCGGCCACGGATCTGCGCGCGCTGCTGTCGTTCTACGGCGTCACCGACCACGACACCATCGACGAGCTGCTGGCGCTGGCCCGGGCCGCGCGCAAGCAGCCGTTCGCGCCGTTCGCCGACGTGCTGTCCGGCGACTTCAAGCGCTACCTGGGCTACGAGGCCGCGGCGCAGACGGTGTACCACTTCGAGCTCAGCGTCATCCCGGGCCTGCTGCAGACGGCGGCGTACACGCGCGCCGTCATCCAGATGTACAACCCGGACGAGCCGGAGCCGCGCCGCCGCAAGCGCGAGGAGCTCAAGGCCAAGCGCCAGGAGCTGCTCGACCGCGACGAGCGCCCCGAGCTGTGGTTCATCCTCGACGAGGGCGCGCTGCGGCGGCTGGTCGGCGCCGAGGCGGGGTCGCCCGCGCTCATGCTCGAGCAGCTCGACCACATCGTCGCGCTCGCCGAGCGCCCGCGCTGTCACGTGCAGGTCGTGCGCTTCGACGCCGGCGCGCACCCGGGCATGGCCGGGCCGTTCGCGGTGCTCGAGTTCGCGGACTCCTCCGACGAGCGGATCCTCTACCTCGAGAACGCCAACGGCGACGTGACCATCCGCGACGCGACCGAGCTCACGGCGCGGTACCTCGACGTGTTCCGCGAGCTGCAGGACCGGGCCACGCCGCCGGGCAAGCTCCGCGACGTGATGTCGGAGATCAAGGCCGCGCTCGTCGTGGACGCGGAGGCCGCGCGGCGCTGATCAGCCTTTCGGGCCACCCATTCCGGGTCCGCGCGCTTCTACGATGAAGACAAGCCATCGAGGGTGATCGTTGGATTCGTCGGACAGGCGGGGGGAACGTGATGCACGAGCGGGTGCGGAGCCGGGGCTGGAGGCGCAGTTCCGCCAGTATCAACGGCAACTGCGTCGAGTTCGCGCGGGACGGCCGGGAGGTGCTGGTGCGGGACTCGAAGGCGCCCGACGGGGCGGTGCTGCGCTTCTCGGGCGAGTCGTGGAGCCGGTTCGTGCGGGCCGTGGCCGGGGGCGGCCTGTAGGCGTCACAGGCTCCCGGCGACAATGCGCACCGCCGCCGACAGGTCCTGGGCGGTCGGGGCGTCGTCCTCGTCGATGAGGACCTGGGTCAGGACTCCGCTGATCAGGGCCTGGTAGAACGAGCCGACCTGGGCGGCCCGGGCCGGCTCGGCCTCGGGGTCGATGCCGTGGAACGCCTGCGCCCAGAGGCCGCGGGCGTCGCGCATGCCCTCGACGAGCAGCTGCCGGACCTCCTGCGACCGGTCCATCTCCAGGAACGCGTCGAACGTCGCCATCATCAGCGGGCGGTGCTGCTTGACGCTCTCGATCATGTACTCCCAGTACTGCTCGAAGCGCTCCGCCCCCGTGAGCCCGTCGGCGTCGGCCGACATCACCGCCTGGGCCAGCGACAGGCCCCAGTTCTCGACCGCCCGCTCGAGGGCGGCGGTCATCAGCTTCGCCATGCCGCCGTAGTGGTAGCCGATCGAGCCGAGGTTGGTCCCGGACGCCTCGACGACGTCGCGCGCGGTGGTCCGGGCGTAGCCCTTCTCGTAGATGCAGCGAACCGCGCCCTCGAGCAGGTCTTCGCGATGTCCCATGGTTCGCGATCATACTAGACGGTCGTGCTATACAACCGTAGTACACATCCGTTCTATACAAACGTGTAGAACGGGCGTATGGTTCTCCCCATGGACATCCTCATCTCGGGGGCCAGCGTCGCGGGGCCCGCCCTGGCGTTGTGCCTGCAGCGTTACGGGCATGACGTGACCGTCGTGGAGAAGGCGCCGGCGCTGCGGGGCGGCGGCTACGCCGTCGACTTCCGCGGACCCGTGCACCTGCGGACCCTGGCCCGCATGGGCCTGCGCGACGCCCTCGAGGCGCGCGCCACACACATGGGCGACATCGCGATCGTCGACGGCACCGGGGCGCGGGTCGCGGCGCTGCCCGCCGCGGTGTTCAGCGGCGACCTGGAGGTGCTGCGCGGCGATCTCGCCGAGGTGTTGTACGGCGCGACCCGCGACCGGGTGCGATACCGCTTCGGCGACCAGATCACCGCGATCGAGCAGGACGAGCACGGGGTCGAGGTGGCCTTCGGCGGCGGGGCGGCGGGGCGCTTCGACCTGGTGGTGGGGTGCGACGGGGTGCACTCCGGGGTGCGGCGGCTCGTGTTCGGCGACGATCCGGCGCACCGCCGGCCGCTCGGGGTCTACGGCGGCGTCTTCACCATGCCGGGCACGATGGGCCTGCGGCGCAGCGGGGTGATGTACAACGAGCCCGGCCGTGCGATCACGGTGACGTCGGCGCACGGCGGCGACCAGATCGTGTCGATGAGCTTCTACGAGCCCGGGCTCGAGTTCGACCACCGGGACGTGGACCAGCAGCGGCGGATCGTGGCCGAGCGGTTCGCCGGCGCCGGGTGGCGCACGGCGGAGCTGCTCGAGGCGATGGAGCGGGCCGAGGACTTCTGGTTCGACTCCACCACCCAGATCCACCTCGACCGCTGGTCGCGGGGGCGGGTCGTGCTGCTCGGCGACGCCGGATATGCGGGCGGGCCCGGGGGCAATGGCACCGGCCTGGCCGTCGTCGGGGCGCACGTACTCGCGGGCGAGCTGGACCGGGCGCGGGGCGAGCACCGGGTGGCGTTGGGCCGATACGAGGAGCTGATGCGGCCCTATGCGGCGACGTGCCAGCGGCAGGGCGGCGGGAGCCCCGACTTCCTGGTGCCGACGAGCTGGAAGAAGATCGCGCAGCGGAACCGGTTCTTCAAGACGTTGCGGTATGTCCCGGTGGCGCCCCGGCTCATCCGGCACTTCGCGACGAAGACGGCCACGGCGCTCGACCTGCCCGAATACGACCTGCCGGCGCTCGTCTGACCGGAACTCGGGCCGCCGGGCGGAGCCGGTCCGAGTGGCCTGGGTCACACGAAAGGTGCTCGTGGGAACAAGGGGCATCGTTTGTAACTTAAGCCTGACACGCTCAACCTACTGATGGCAGGTGTGTCTCTGATGGCAACGCTTCCTGTTCTTCCGCTCAACGACGACGTCCTGCTCCCTGGCATGGTCATCCCCGTGACGCTCGACGCCTCCACGCAGGCGGCCGTCGACGCGGCGCGGGCCGGCGGCGACCAGCGGGTGCTCGCGGTGCCGCGGGTGGACGGTGCATACGGTTCGCACGGCGTCATCGCCGTGCTCGAGAAGGTCGGGCGGTTGCCCAGCGGCGAGCCCGCGGCCGTGATCCGGGGCGTGGACCGCGCGCGGATCGGCGCGGGCGTGCCCGGGCCGGGGGCCGCGCTCTGGGTCGAGGCGACGCTCGTCAGCGAGCCGGCGCCGGCCGGGAAGGCGCGGGAGCTGGCCCGGGAATACAAGGCGCTGGTCATCGGCGTGCTGCAGGAGCGCGGCGCCTGGCAGGTCATCGACACCGTCGAGAAGCTCACGGACCTGTCCGAGCTCGCGGACTCCGCCGGCTACGCGCCGTGGCTGACGCTCGCGCAGAAGGTGCAGCTGCTGGAGGCGCCCGACGTCACCGCGCGGCTGGAGCTGCTGGTGGAGTGGGCCCGGGCGCACGCGGCCGAGCAGCAGGTCAACGAGAAGATCAACCACGACGTGCGCGAGGGGCTGGAGAAGACGCAGCGCGAGTTCCTCCTGCGCCAGCAGCTCGCCGCGATCCGCAAGGAGCTCGGCGAGGACGAGCCCGACGGCTCCGCCGACTACCGGGCCCGGGTCGAGGCCGCCGAGCTGCCCGAGAAGGTCAAGGAGGCCGCGCTGCGCGAGGTCGGCCGGCTCGAGCGCGCCAGCGACCAGTCGCCCGAGGCGGGCTGGATCCGCACCTGGCTCGACACGGTGCTGGAGATGCCGTGGAACGAGCGGACCGAGGACAACACCGACCTCGCCGCCGCGCGGGCGGTCCTCGACGCCGACCACGCCGGGCTGGCGGACGTGAAGGACCGGATCCTCGAATACCTCGCCGTGCGTAACCGGCGCGCCGAGAAGAACCTGCAGGTCGTCGGCGGCCGCGGCTCCGGCGCGGTGCTGGCCCTCGCGGGCCCTCCCGGGGTCGGCAAGACCAGCCTCGGCGAGTCCGTCGCCCGGGCGCTGGGCCGCAAGTTCGTGCGGGTGTCGCTCGGCGGCGTGCGGGACGAGGCCGAGATCCGCGGGCACCGGCGCACCTACGTCGGCGCGCTGCCGGGCCGCATCGTGCGAGCCCTGCGCGAGGCCGGCTCGATGAACCCGGTCGTGCTGCTCGACGAGGTCGACAAGCTGGCCGTCGGCTACGCCGGCGACCCGGCCGCGGCCCTGCTCGAGGTGCTCGACCCGGCGCAGAACCACACCTTCCGCGACCACTACCTCGAGGTCGACCTCGACCTGTCCGACGTGCTCTTCCTGGCCACCGCGAACGTGGTCGAGACCATCCCCGGCCCGCTGCTGGACCGCATGGAGCTGGTCTCCCTGGACGGGTACACCGAGCAGGAGAAGGTCGCCATCGCCCGGGACCACCTGCTGCCCCGGCAGCTGGAGCGGGCCGGGCTCGAGGCCGCCGACTTCACGATCACCGACGAGGCGCTCGGGCGCATCGCCGGCGAGCACACCCGCGAGGCCGGCGTCCGCCAGCTCGAGCGGGCGCTCGCGAAGATCCTGCGCAAGGTCGCCGTCGCGCTCGCGACCGACCCGGCGCCGGTGCGGGTGGGGGTCGACGAGGTCGCGACCTACCTGGGCCGGGCCCGGTTCACGCCCGAGTCCGCCGAGCGCACCGCCGTCCCCGGCGTGGCGACCGGCCTGGCGGTGACCGGGGCGGGCGGCGACGTGCTGTTCATCGAGGCGACCTCGATGGAGGGCGAGCCCGGCCTGACCCTGACCGGCCAGCTCGGCGACGTGATGAAGGAGTCGGCGCACATCGCGCTGTCCTACCTGCGCTCCAACGGCCGCCGGCTCGGCATCGACCCGAACCAGCTCGCCGGCAAGCGCATCCACCTGCACGTCCCGGCCGGCGCGGTGCCGAAGGACGGGCCGAGCGCGGGCATCACCATGGTCACGGCGCTGGCGTCGCTGGCCACGGGGCGGCCGGTGCGCCCGGAGTTCGGGATGACCGGCGAGGTCACGCTCGCGGGCCGGGTCCTGCCGATCGGCGGGGTGAAGCAGAAGCTGCTCGCCGCGCACCGGGCCGGGCTGACCGAGGTCATCATCCCGAAGCGCAACGAGCCCGACCTGGACGACCTGCCCGAGGAGGTGCGCGGCCAGCTGACCGTGCACGCCCTGGCCGACGTCGCCGACGTGCTGGCGCTGGCCCTGCGGCCGGCGGCCGAGGACAGCGACGGCCCGGCGGTCCCGGACTTCGTGCCCGCGGCCATCTGAGCGGCCAGCTGATCGGCCCGACGCGGCGCCGCGCCCGAGAGGGGTGCGGCGCCGCGTCGCGTACGGTGACGGGCGTGACGATCTCGCTGGCCTGGGACGCCGTGCTCATGTGGCGCAGCCGGCAGCAGTGGCTGCACCGCCCCGCCGAGGCCGCCGACCCCGTGGCCGTCGTCGAGCGGCTCGCCGGCGTCCAGGCGCAGGTCACGTCCGCGGCCGAGCAGGCCGTCGCCGCCCGCCAGCCGGAGCCCGGATCCGGGCCCGGCGGCGAGGACGTGCGGGCCGCGCTGCGCGAGCAGCGGCTCGTGAAGACGTGGGCGGCCCGGGGCACCCTGCACCTGCTCGAGGCGCGCCAGGCCCCCGCCCACCTGGCGCTCATCGGGGCCGCCCGGACCTGGGAGAAGGGCTCGTGGCAGAAGACCTTCGTGACCGTCGCCCAGATGGAGAAGCTGGCCGCCGCCGCGCACGAGGCACTGGACGGCCGGGTGCTCACCCGGGAGCAGCTCACCACCGCGGTCGTCGAGCACGCCGGCGCCCCGGACCTCGCCGAGCACCTCGCGTCCGGCTGGGGCACGGTCCTCAAGCCCCTCGCCTGGCAGGGCGTGCTCGTCCACGGCCCGAGCGCCGACGACCGGCGGGTCACCTTCACCCGGCCGGACACGTTCGTGCCGGGCTGGACCGGGCTGCCCGATCCGGCCGAGGCGGCCCGGGTCGTGATCCCGGCGTACCTGGGCGCCTACGGCCCCGCGTCGGCGGCGACCTTCGACCAGTGGCTGTGCCGCGGCGCGTCGCGCAAGGCGGCGCTGCGGCAGTGGTTCGCGGGCCTGCTGGCCGACGGCGTGCTCGCCGAGGTCGACGTCGAGGGGGAGCGGCTCTTCGCCCGGGCCGAGGACCTCGAGGCGCTGGAAGGCGCGCGGGACTTCGACGACGTACGCCTCCTGCCCGCCTTCGACCAGTTCGTCCTCGGCCCCGGCACCGCCGACGCCCGGGTGGTCCCGCCGGAGCACCGCGCGCAGGTGAGCCGGGCCGCGGGCTGGATCTCCCCGGTCGTCGCCTACCGCGGCCGGGTCGCGGGCGTCTGGGACGGCGCCGAGGTCACCCTGTTCGACGAGCGCGTGCCGCGGGCCGGCATCGAGGCCGAGCAGCGCCGCCTGAAGGTCATTTGAGCAACGTCATTTGAGCAGGGTCATTTGAGCAGGGCCCGGGCCTTCTCGGGGTCCTGCTCGCCCAGCGCCGCCGACGGGCACTCGCGGGCGAGCGGGCACGCCCCGCACGCGGGCTTGCGCGAGTGGCAGGTGCGCCGCCCGTGCAGGATCAGCAGCTGGTTGACCGTCACCCAGTCCTTCTTGTCGAACCGGGCCTGGATCGCCGCCTCGGCCGCGTCCACGTCCTTCTCGGGGCACCACCCGAGCCGGTGCGCCACCCGGCTCACGTGCGTGTCGACCGAGATCGCCGGCACCCCGAAGGCGTTGCCCAGCACCATGTTCGCGGTCTTGCGCCCGACCCACGGCAGCGCGACGAGCTCCTCCAGCGTCTCCGGGACCACGCCGTCGTGCCGCTCGACCAGGGTCGCGGCGAGCTTGATGACGTTGCGGGTCTTCTGCCGGTAGTACCCGACGGGGACGAGGATCTGCTCCATCTCCTCCTGCTCGGCGCCGGCCAGGTCGGCCGCGGCCGGGTACCGCTCGAACAGGGTGGGAGTGACGGCGTTGACGCGCTCGTCGAGGGTCTGCGCGGCCAGGGTGGCCGCGACCAGCAACTGCAGCGGCGAGGCGAAGTCGAGCTCGAGCCGGTGGTCCGGGTAGCGGGCGAGCAGCAGCTTGAGGATGCGCCGCGCGCGCCGGGTCTCCGCGATCGGCAGGGCCGTCGGCGCCGGGGAAGTCACCGTGGAAGCCTACTGCGCGTACGACAGTGGGGACGGCCCCGAAGGACCGTCCCCACTCGAAGATGTACTCAGATGAGGCCGAGGCGCTCGACGGCCTGGCGCTCCTCGTCCAGCTCCGCCACCGACGCGTCGATGCGGGCGCGGGAGAAGGCGTCGATCTCCAGGCCCTGCACGATCTCCCACTTGCCGCCGGCCGAGGTGACCGGGAAGGAGGAGATGAGGCCGGCGGGCACGCCGTAGGAACCGTCGGAGACGATGGCGGCCGAGGTCCAGTCGCCCTCGGGGGTGCCGTTCACCCAGTCGTAGACGTGGTCGATCGCGGCCGAGGCGGCGGAGGCGGCCGAGGACGCGCCGCGGACCTCGATGATCTCGGCGCCGCGCTTGGCCACCCGCGGGATGAACTCGTTCTCGAGCCACTGCTGGTCGCCGACGGTCTCGGCGGCGTTGCGGCCGGAGACCTCGGCGTGCACCAGGTCCGGGTACTGCGTCGCGGAGTGGTTGCCCCAGATGGTGACCTTGCGGATCTCGGTGACCGGCACCGACAGCTTGCGAGCCAGCTGGGAGATCGCCCGGTTGTGGTCGAGGCGGGTCATCGCGGTGAAGCGCTCGGCCGGCACGTCCGGGGCGTGGCGCTGGGCGATGAGGGCGTTGGTGTTGGCCGGGTTGCCCACGACGAGGACCTTGATGTCGTCGGCGGCGCCGGCGTTGATCGCCTCGCCCTGCGGCTTGAAGATGCCGCCGTTGGCCTCGAGCAGATCGCCGCGCTCCATGCCCTTCGTGCGCGGGCGGGCGCCGACGAGCAGGGCCACGCTGGCGCCGGAGAAGGCGCCCTTCGGGTCGTCGAACACGTCGACGCCGGCGAGCAGCGGGAACGCGCCGTCCTCCAGCTCCAGGGCCGTGCCCTCGGCGGCGCGTACGGCCTGCGGGATCTCCAGCAGACGCAGCTTGACGCGGGTGTTCGCGCCGAGCAGCTGCCCGGAGGCGATGCGGAACAACAGCGCGTAGCCGATCTGGCCGGCCGCACCGGTCACGGTGACGTTGACGGGCGAATCGCTCATGAGAAGTCTCCTGGCAGCAACGGCGGGTGTGCTTCTGTGCCCAAACTATCCCCGCCGCCGAATCGAGCGTTCACCTTCCGTCCACTCCGTGTGGCTTACGGCACTCGATCAGGTACCGCGTCGTCGTCGCCGCGAAGGAGCCCTCGCGTCCGATCAGCTCGTGCATGGCCGCCAAGCGGCGGCGGTACCGCGCGATCGTGAAACCGGGCACGATCCAGATCACCTTGCGCAGGTACACCGCGACCGCCGCGACATCGAGGAACTCCAGGCGCAGCGTCGCCGTGCGCACGTCCACGACCTCGAGCCCCGCCGCCTCGGCGCCGGCCCGGGCCCGCTCGACGCTGCGCCCGTTGCCGACCGGCTGCGGGCCCATCATGAAGTCGGTGAGCGCGGCCGCGGTGCCGACCCCGACGTGCTGGGCGAAGTACGTGCCGCCGGGCGCGAGCACCCGTCCGAGCTCGGCCCAGCCCACGACGGTCGGGTGCCGGCTGCTCACCAGGTCGAACGCGCCGGCCGGGAAGGGCAGGGCCGCGTCGTCGGCGACCTGCTCGACGGCCGCGCCGAACGGGGCCAGCGCGGCGCGGGCCAGGGCGGCGTTGGGCGCCCACGACTCGGTGGCGGCCACCGTGGCGGGGCCGGCCCCGGCGGCGAACGCGGCGCCGAGCGCTCCGGCGAAGACCTCCCCGCCGCCGGTCTGCACGTCCAGGGCCGCGGTCGCGGTGCGCAGGCGCTCCCCGAGGCGCCGCGCGTAGCCCCACGGCGGCCGCTCCTCGGTGGCGCGCCCGTCGAACCAGGCGAAGTCCCACCCGTCGACCGGCGCCGCCTCGGCCTCGTCGAGCAGGTTGTCGAGGCTGGTCATGTTGTCCGGGCTGGTCATGGTTGCACCCTCCGTTGCCGGGGCATCACCCAGGCATGACGATCATTGCGCAGAACGCCCCGCTGTGGCTGGCGACCACGGCGGAGAACGAGATCCAGGCCGGCCGGGTGATCGGCTGGCAGACCGAGCACGTGCAGCCGGTGCCGCTGGTGGCGTGGACGGACGAGACCGGCCAGCTGCACCGGGTCGGGCACCCCGTCACCCCGGTGGTGTGGCTGGGCGACACCCGCGGCGAGGCGATCGAGTCTGCCCAGCGCGAGGCGCGCCTCGCAACGCTATAAAGCCGTGCGGCTGCGCACGGCGAGCTTGGCCAGGATGTGCTCGACGACCGTCTGCGGGGTGATCTCGCGGTTGGTCAGCAGCCGTGCCACCTGCAGCTCTCGCGCCGACAGCGGCGCGCCGGCGGCCTCGACGCGCCCGGGCCGCGGCGCGCATCGGCCCCGGCCTGGCCGCCCTCCACGCGCGGGTGCTGCTCGCGGGCGAGCATGGAGTTCGCGGTCGTGACGCGCTCGGTGCGCTCCCCGTAGGCGATCCCGGCCCGCAGCCAGTGCACGGCGAGGTCATATTCCACCAAAACCGAGGCGCTGGAGCCGAGCATGCGCAGCCGCGCGCCGCCTCGGCCTCCCGCCCACCGCGCTCGGCGGCCCGGGTCGCGTCGCCGAGCGCCTGCCAGCCCTCGGCCATGCGGCCGCCGAGGAGGAGCAGCACGCCGAGCGTCGCCCTGTCTAGCCGCAGGCGCAGGGCGTCCTCGAGGCGGCGGCCATCGCCTCCACCAGCGCGGCCTGGTCGGCCGGGCCGGCGTCGTCCAGCGCGGCCCGCAGGGTGGCGATCCGCTCGGGCAGGGCGGGCGCCCATCAGATGCCGGGCCGCGACCAGGGCCGGGCCGCCTCGGCGAGGGCCTGCCCGGCGCAGCAGCGCCGAGGGCCTGCCCGGTCGTCGTCGGCCGCCGCGAGGGAGGTCCCGAGCCTGGCGAGCAGGTCGGCCCGCGACGCGTCCGGCGTGTCCGGCGCCCGGTCAGGGCCGAATCGTAGGTCGGTGTGCCGTTGCGGGACCTCGGCTCGAGGTCTGACCACCTAGGTTCCTAGGATGCTCTACGAAGTGTGACCCGGTGGCGCGGAAACGTCGGCAGGACCATGCCGCCGGGGAGTAGGAGCCCATGCAGAGCTACCGCGATGTCCGCCGTGGTCCGGACCGTTACTCCCGTGGCCTCACCCTCCGCGGGTGGTTGCGGTCGTGGCCGACCCGCCCGGGTCCGAAAGGTTGTCGCGTGGCAAACAGGTGTCCGCGTTCGCCCGGGTGAGCGGCGGGCGGTACCGTCCTTTCCGAATCACGAAACGTGTAGAGGGAGTGGACGGGTGAAGGTGAACGCCGAGGCCAGGCAGCGGCTCAGTGTGCTCCTGCGGTCGCACGAGGACGAGATCGTGCGGCGCTGGACGGAGATCGCCGCCCGTACGCTGCGGGGCCGGCTCACCGACGCCGAGTTGCAGCGGCAGGTCCGCGAGGTGTACGCGGCGCTGCTGGGCATGCTCGAGGGAACCGGCGACGGCGAGCTGACCGGGGCCGGGAGCGGGGAGTTCCGCGGGGCGCTCGTGGACCTCTCGCGGTCGTGGGCGCGGCAGGGCTTCACGCCGACCGAGACGGCGAACCTGGTGTTCACGGTCAAGGAGGTCATGCTCGGGCTGTCCGAGTCCGCCGACGCCGACCAGGTGCCGGCCGACTTCCTCGTGCTGTCGCGGCTCGTCGACGAGATGGGCCTGTTCACGTTCGAGACCTACGCGAAGGCCCGCGAGGAGATCATCGCCGACCAGACCGAGCAGCTGCTGGAGCTGTCCACGCCGGTGGTGAAGCTGTGGGACGGCGTGGTGGCGGTGCCGCTGGTCGGCACGCTGGACTCGGCCCGGGCCCAGGTGGTGATGGAGAAGTTGCTGCAGACGCTCGTCGACACCGGCTCCGCCTACGCGATCGTCGACATCACCGGCGTGCCGGCCGTCGACACCCAGGTGGCGCAGCACATCCTCAAGACCGTGGTGGCCGCGCGGCTCATGGGCGCGGAGTGCATCATCTCGGGCATCCGGCCCCAGATCGCCCAGACGGTCGTCGCGCTGGGCATCGAGTTCGGCGACATCGCCACCAAGGCCACGCTCGCCGACGCGCTCATGCACGCGCTGCGGGCCAGCGGCGTCGAGTTCGCCAAGCGCAAGGCGATCTGATGGACCGCGTTCCCGTTCTGAAGATCGGCGACATCCTGCTCGTGTCGATCCAGATCGACCTCGACGACCAGACCGCCATGCAGCTGCAGGAGGACCTGTCCGACCGGATCGTGGAGACGGGGGCGCACGGGGTGGTCATCGACATCTCGGCGCTGGAGATCGTCGACTCGTTCATCGGCCGGATGCTGTCCACGATCGCGGCGGTGTCCCGGGTCCTCGACGCCGAGACCGTGGTCGTCGGGATGCGTCCCGCGGTGGCGATCACGCTGGTGGAGCTGGGCCTGTCGCTCAACGGGGTCCGGACCGCGCTCAACGTCGACAAGGCGCTGGAGATCCTCGCCGCGTCGAAGCACATCCACGGCGTCGGCGTGCTGACGGCGGTCGAGGACGACGGTGCCTGACTTCGCCCCCGGTCAGGAGCCGCAGCGGCTGGACATCGGCGACGACAAGGACGTCGTGCGGGTCCGGCAGGCGGTGCGCGTCGCCGCGGTGGAGGCGAAGCTGCCGCTGGTGGACCAGACGAAGCTGGTGACCGCGGCCAGCGAGCTGGCCCGCAACACGCTCATCCACGGCGGCGGGGGATACGCGATGATCGCCGGGGTGCACAACGGCCGGCGGGCCGGGGTGCGGGCCGAGTTCGTGGACTCCGGGCCCGGCATCGCGGATCTCGGGCTGGCGTTCACGGACGGGTACACCACGGGCACCGGCATGGGGCTGGGCCTTTCGGGGTCACGGCGCCTGGTGGACGAGTTCGAGATCGACTCGACGCCGGGCGGCGGCACGCGCATCGCGGTGACGAAGTGGGCCCGGTGACGACCGTCGCGGCACCGCCGACGATCGAGGAGCTGGGCTGGGTCGCCGTCGACGAACCCGGGGCGGCCGGGGTCGCCCGCCGGGTCGCGACCGACTGCGCGCAGCGGCTCGGCTTCGGCGAGCAGCGGGCCGGTGAGGTGGCGATCGTCGCCGCCGAGCTGGCCTCGAACCTGCACCGGCACGCCGACGGCGGTGCGCTGTCGGTGCGCTGCCTGCGCCGCGGGGAGATCGGCGGCATCGAGCTCGTCGCGGTCGACTCGGGGCCGGGGATGCGGGACCTGCCGTTCAGCTCGGTGGACGGGCATTCGACGGCCGGGACGCTCGGCATCGGCCTCGGCGCCGTCCAGCGGCTCTCGGACTCGGCGAGCGGCTACTCGCTGCCGGGCAAGGGCACGGTCCTGGCGGCGCAGCTGTGGCCGGGGGAGAAGCGGCGGGCGGTGCACTCGCCGGTCGCGGGGCTGTCGCGGCCGATCACCGGCGAGAAGGTGTGCGGGGACCGGTACGCGGCCCGGGCAACCGGTGACGGGGGGCTGCTGGTGCTGATCGCCGACGGGCTCGGGCACGGCGCGCTGGCGGCGGCGGCCTCGGCGGCGGTCGCCGACGGGTTCCTGGGTTCGTCGCTGGAGGCGCCGGCGGCGATCGTGGAGCACCTGCACCGCACGGTGTCGCACACCCGCGGGGCGGCGGTGTCGGTGGCGCGGATCGCGGGCGGGTCGGTGGTGTTCGCGGGGCTGGGCAACGTCGCGGGGACGATCGCGTTTCCCAATGGGGACCGGCGGGGCATGGTGAGCATGCCCGGCATCGTCGGGCATCAGTCGCGGAGTGTCCGCGAGTTCACCTATGAGCTGCCGCCGGAGGGGGTCGTGGTGCTGCACTCCGACGGCGTCTCCGACCGGTGGAGCCTGCGTGACTACCCGGGCCTGTCGCGGCACGAGCCGCTGCTGGTGGCGGCGACGCTGCTGCGCGACGCCGGGGTGCGCCGGGACGACGCATGCGTGGCCGTGGCCGTGGCCGGCGGGGCGGCCGGTGAGCCGGCGTGACCGGCGACGGTGCGCCGATCCTGCGCATGGTGCTCGCGGGTGAGCACGACGTGTTCGTGCTGCGCCAGCGGGGCCGGGAGGTGGCCGCCGCGCTGGGCCTGGAGCATCAGGACCAGGTTCGGGTGGCGACCGCAATGAGCGAGATCGGCCGGGAGGCGCTCGGCGCCGAGGTGACGTTCGCGGCGGCCTCCGAACCCCGCCCCCACCTGGTCATTGTTGTGTCATCGGCGGCCGTGGGTAACCAGGCTCTCGAGGGAGTCCGGGCGGCCGGGCGGCTGATGGATGAGGTGCGGGTGGAGGACGAGCGGATCGTGCTGACGCGGCGGCTGCCCGCGCAGGTCGACCCGGAGCGGATCGAACAGGCGCGCAACGACCTGGCCCGCAGCACGCCGACGACGGCGCTGGACGAGCTGAGCGTGCAGAACCGGCAGCTGGTCACGGCGCTGGAGGAGGTCCAGGCCCACCGCGACGAGCTGCTGCATCTCAACGCGGAGCTGGAGGAGACGAACAGGGGCGTCATGGCCCTGTACACCCAGCTGTCGGAGGAGCTCGAGCAGACCAACCAGGGCGTGGTGGCGCTGTACGCGGAGCTGGACGAGCGCTCGGCGCAGCTGCGGGAGGCCAACGAGGCCAAGAGCCGGTTCCTGGCCAACGTGTCGCACGAGCTGCGGGCGCCGGTGACGGCGATCATCGGGCTGACGCGGCTGCTGCTGGACCCGCGCTCGGAGCCGCTGACGTCGGAGCAGACGCATCAGCTGGGGCTGGTGCAGGGTTCGGCGGCGGATCTGCTGGCGCGGGTCAACGACCTGCTGGACCTGGCCAAGGCGGAGTCGGGGCGGATCGAGCCGAACTGGGGGCCGATCGACCTGGTGGCGGTGTTCGGGCAGCTGCGCGGGACGCTGCGGCCCCTGGCGCGGCCGGAGGTGCAGCTGGACGTCGACGAGCCGCCGGCGGCCGGGCTGATCTGCGACGAGCTGCTGCTGACGCAGATCCTGCGCAACCTGCTCACCAACGCGCTGAAGTTCACCGACCGGGGGACGGTCGGGATGGGGGCGTGGGTCGACGCGGACCGGTTGCTCATCGCGGTCACCGACACCGGTATCGGGATTCCGTTCGCGGAGCAGGCGCGGGTGTTCGAGGAGTTCCATCAGGTGCGCGGGGCGCGGCAGGCGGGCGGGACGGGGCTCGGGCTGCCGTACGCGCGGCGCCTGGCGGCGCTGCTGGGCGGGGCTTTGACGATGGTGAGCGAGCCGGGGGAGGGCAGCACGTTCACGCTGTCGCTGCCGCTGCGCCCGGCACTGCCCGAGGACGCGCAGGACGAGGGGCCGCTGCCGCAGGTGGAGCGGGCGCTGGTGGTCGACGACGACCCGGCGGCCCGGCACCTGCTGCGCCAGCTGCTGGCCGGGATCGCCGACGAGGTCTACGAGGCCGCCGACGTGCGGTCGGGTCTGGCGATCGCGGTGCGGGAGCGCCCGTCGGTGATCTTCCTGGATCTGCGGATGCCGGGTGGTGACGGCACGGTGCTGCTGGCCGATCTGGCGGCGCTGCCGGACGTGGCCGGCATTCCGGTGTTCGTGGTGACCGCGGCCGACGTGTCCGACTTCGCACCGCAGGAGCTGGCCCACGCGCGCTCGGTGCTGGCCAAGGAGCAGCTGACCCGCCGCGCGGTCGTCGACCTCGTCGCGGGGCTGCGCCCGTGAACCCGGAGCAGGCCGCCGACATTCTCGTCGTCGACGACAGCCCGTCGAAGCGGTACGTGATCACCAGCTGGCTGCGGCGGGAGGGGCATCGGGTGACCGAGGCCGCGACCGGCGAGGAGGCGCTGGCGCTGCTGCACGGCGGGGGAGCGGCGGTCGAGCTGGTGGTGCTCGACGTGCGGCTGCCGGACATCGACGGGTTCGAGGTGGCGGAGCGGATCAAGGACGATGCGCGCACGGCGGCGGTGCCGGTGATCCACATCTCGGCGACCGCGGTGCACGCGGTGGACCGGACCCAGGGGCTGATGCGGGGCGCGGACGCGTATCTGGCCGAGCCGATCGACCCCGACGAGCTGCTGGCGACGGTGGGGGCGTTGCTGCGGTACTCCCGCGCCCGCCACCGCGCCGAGCGTCTCGCCGGGCGGCTGACCCGCCTGGTGGAGACGACGGCGGCGATCAACGCGGCCACGAGCCTGCCGGAGCTGCTGCGGCTGGCGGCGGTCGGGGCGTCGCGGGTCTTCGGCGGGGCGGCGGCGGTCGCTGCGGCGTCGCCCGAGACCGGGGCCCTCGCGGTGCAAGTGGACGCGGCCGGGGCGGTGCCGGTGGTGCGGGGCGCGTACCGGGAGCACTTCGAGGCCGACCCGCTGGAGGGTGCGCCGGGCGCGGCGCTGTTCGGGCAGGACGGCGGCCCGTGGTGGGACGGGCCGGTGTTCCGGGTCGTGGCCCGGGCCAAGGCGGGGCGGGAGCCGCTGCACATCGCGGTGCCGGCCGGTGGGTTCACCGACGACGACCACGACGTGCTGCGCCAGCTCGGGCAGGCGATCGCGCTGGCGGTGGAGGCGTTGCGCTCCTACGACGAGGAGCGGCGCACGGCGCTGACGCTGCAGCAGAGCATGCTGCCGGCGTCGCTGCCGCCGGTGCCGGGCTATGACGTCGCGGTGCGGTACCGGCCGGCGAGCGACCACGCGTACGTGGGTGGCGATTTCTACGAGATCGTGGTGGTGGAGGGGCACATCGTCGCGGCGATCGGCGATGTGGCGGGGCATTCGCTGCGGGCGGCGACGATCATGGCGGAGGTGCGGCACGCGCTGCGGGCGTATCTCGCCGAGGATCACGCGCCGGGGCTGACGCTGGAGCGGCTGAACCGGATGATGCTGCGGTTCCTGCCGGAGGAGATCGTGACGATGTGCCTGCTGCGCATCGAGCTCGCGTCCGGGGAGATCCGGCTGGCCAACGCCGGGCATCCGCCGCCGCTGCGGGTGGCCGCGGGGCGGGCGACGCCGGTGGAGGGCCGGGTGGCGCTGCTGGGCGTGCCGACGGTGCACGACGCGGAGACGGTGTTCACGCTCGATCCGGGTGAGTCGCTGGTGATGGTGACGGACGGGCTGATCGAGCGGCGGGGCGAGACGTTCAACGAGGGGCTGGAGCGGCTGCAGCTGGCGCTGGCGGCGGGTCTGGGCGCCGACGGCGGCGACGGCGACCTCGAGGCGGTCTGCGACGCGCTGCTGCTGGGCCTCGGCGACGAGTCCGACGACGACCAGGCGATGCTGGTGATCCGCCGGGGGATTTCCGCCTGATTCGGTTGCGGCGGGCGGTTGCGGCGGTGACGCTGGCCGTGACGACTTGCGACGGGGGGATTGACATGGCGGTCTGTGTGACGTGCGGCAACGACTACTACATGACGTTCGAGGTGCGGACGACCGGCGGCGGGACGTACACGTTCGACTCGTTCGAGTGCGCGATCCAGAAGCTGGCGCCGGTGTGTGAGCACTGCGGGACGCGGATCGTCGGGCACGGCGCGGAGGTGTCCGGGAAGTTCTACTGCTGCGCGCACTGTGCGCGTTCCGCCGACGCGGCCGGTTTCGAGGTGCGCGACGCGGTGGGGGCCTACCCGGGGTGAGCCCGTTCCCCGGTGATCTCTGCCCTCGCGCGACATGATTGGGTAACCCGCAGGCAATGTGCGGAGCCCTCGTGCGCGTGAAGGAGCAGCTGTGGTCGTCCTGGGAATCGACATCGGCGGATCGGGCATCAAGGGGGCTCCGGTCGACCTGGCCACCGGGGCGTTCACGAGCGACCGGGTCCGGATCGAGACGCCGCAGCCGGCCGACGTGCCCAGCGTGGTGAAGACGGTCGCGGCGGTGGCGGGCTCGTTCGAGGCCGCGCAGAGCATCGGGATCACGTTCCCGGCGGTCGTGCAGCACGGGGTGACCAAGACGGCGGCGAACGTGGACCAGTCGTGGGTCGACGCGCCCGCCGAGCAGCTGTTCTCGGAGGCGCTGGGCCGGCCCGTGACGGTGCTCAACGACGCCGACGCGGCCGGGGTGGCCGAGCTGGAGTTCGGCGCGGGCCGCGGCGTGCCCGGTCTGGTCGTGATGGTCACGTTCGGCACCGGGATCGGCACGGCGCTGTTCATCGACGGCACCCTGGTGCCGAACACGGAGTTCGGGCACCTGCAGATGAGCGGGCTGCACCTGCACGGCGGGGATGCGGAGGACTACGCGTCGGACCGCATCCGCGAGCAGGAGAATCTCGGCTGGCCGGAGTTCGCCGAGCGGGTGCAGACGTACCTGCGGCACCTGCACGCGCTGCTGTGGCCGGATCTGATCATCGTGGGCGGCGGGGTGAGCAAGAAGGCCGAGAAGTGGCTGCACCTGGTCGACGTGCCGACGCGGGTGGTGCCGGCGGCGCTGCAGAACAACGCGGGCATCGCGGGCGCGGCGCTGCTGGCGGCCCGTAACGCCGGCGTCGCCTGATCTTCGACTCGTCGGACGGCCCCTCGGAGGTTCGCCTCCGGGGGGCCGTTCGCTCGGTGCCGGCTGACCGAATTGTCACCGGATGGCGGGTTGGTGCCGGCCCGTGTGCGCCGGTGAGGCACCATAGCTGGCATGGGTGACTCGCCCGCGCCGCTGCGTGCCGACGACCCGGCCTCGGTCGGGTCCTACCGGCTGCGCGGGCTGCTGGGCGTCGGCGGGATGGGCACCGTCTACCTGGCCGAGGGGGCCGACGGGCGGAAGGTCGCGCTCAAGGTCATCAACGCGGCGTTCTACCACGATCCGATGTTCCGGCACCGCTTCGCCGCCGAGGCCGCGGCCGCCTCGCGGGTCGCCGGGTTCTGCACGGCCAGGGTGCTCGACGTCGCGCTCGACGGGCCGGTGCCGCACATCGTGACCGAATACGTGCAGGGGCCGTCGCTGCACGACTACGCCACCGTGCACGGGCCGCTCGCGGGGCAGGTGGAGGCCGTCGCCGTCGGGGTGGCGGCCGCGCTGACCGCCATCCACGCCGTCGGGCTCGTGCACGCCGATCTGAGCCCGCGCAACGTGCTGCTCTCGCCGTTCGGGCCGAAGGTCATCGACTTCGGGGTGGCGCGGCTGCTCGGGCACGGCGCGGCGCACCAGCCGAACTTCGGCACGCCGGGCTGGCTGGCGCCGGAGCAGGAGCGCGGGTGGCCGCCGAGCCAGGCCAGCGACGTGTACGCGTGGGGCCTCCTCGTCGCCTGGGCCGGCACGGGCACCTTGCCGGAGGCCGGCTCCGAGCCGGCG
The DNA here is from genome assembly GCF_040300725.1 of Dactylosporangium sp. NPDC000244. Classification (NCBI taxonomy): domain Bacteria; kingdom Bacillati; phylum Actinomycetota; class Actinomycetes; order Micromonosporales; family Micromonosporaceae; genus Dactylosporangium; species Dactylosporangium sp. NPDC000244. The sequence goes on along the minus strand of NZ_JBEPEH010000030.1, from coordinate 65,361 downwards.
CTCGCCGGGCTGGACCCGTCTCTCGCCACGATGGTGCGCCGGGCGCTGCGGGCCGATCCCGCCGCGCGGCCCACCGCCCGGCAGGTGCTGCTCGCGCTGGTCGGGCAGGACGATCCGGCCGCGGCGCAGGTGGCCGCGACGGTTCGCGCGTCCGGCTCGGCGCGGCCCTCGCCGACGGCCACGTTCGCGAAGGGCGCCGCGGCGGTGGCGCGGCCCACGCAGCAGCTGCGGACGGGGACCCGCCGGCTCGCGCCGCCGCTGCCCCCGCCTCCTCCGCCGCCGCGCCGGCGGCCGCGGCGGGCCGGGCGCGCCGTCGCCACCGGGATCGGGCTCGTGGCGCTGCTCGCGTGCCTGCTCGGCGGCCTCAAGCTGGCCGAGTCGGCCGGCAAGGGCGGGGCGGGCGCCCAGGCGGGCGAGCCCACCAAGTCCCCGACGCCCTCCCCGACGCCTTCGCCGAAGCGCAGCCCGGTCGCCTCCGACGGCAAGATGCGCTTCACCCTGGCCGGGTTCGCGTGCGGCAAGAAGGAGCTCGGGGACTGGCCGCTGACCCGCAAGCCCGGCGGGCAGTACTGCCTGGCCGACCTCAAGGTCGAGAACACCGGCGACAGCAAGGGCCGCATCTGGGTCGGCAACCAGAAGCTGCGCGACAGCGACGGCAAGGAGTACGGCCCCGACGAGTTCTCGTGGGTGTACTACGACAAGTCCCGGCCGCTGTTCGGCGAGATCGGTCCCGGGGACTCGGTCGCCGGCACGCTCGTCTTCGACGTGCCCGACGGGCTGACGTTCACCGAGCTGCGGGTGCGCTCCGGGCTCGTGGGCGGCGACAGCAGCGCGATCAAGCTGCGCTGAGCCCATCCCAGCCGGGCCCATCCCAGTCGGCCCGGCCGCGACGCAGCGTGCGCGGCCGCGCAGCGTCGTGCGCCGTGACCAGCGGCGGACGGTGAGGCCACGGGAGTAACGGTCCGGACCCCGGCGGACGTCGCGGTAGCTCTGAAATTCTGCCCTCGGAAACGGCCCTTGGCGGTGAGAGCAGATCGTGAGAGCGCTCCATGGGAGCGGTCCCGCGCGGATCGTGCCGGGATTGCCGGCGAGTCCGCAGTCGCATCGACGGTGGTCCCGAGCAAACACCATGGACAGCCGCTTGGCAAGGGTTGCCGCAACGTTAAGTTTCGTTACCACCGTGTTATTGACACCACTGTCTGCGATCCGATTTAGTGTGCCGGAACCGGTTGCGGAACCGGTTCCAGAACACGCTCTCTTGCCAGAAAGCGCTCTCACCGGAAGGATCGCGGCGTGCCGATCACCATCGCCGATGTGGCGGCGCGGGCGGGGGTCAGCAAGACCACCGTCTCGCGTGTGCTCAACGGCAAAGGAGAGGTCGACGAGGCGACCGCGGCACGGGTACGCACGGTCATCGACGAGCTGGGCTACGTGCCCAGCGCGCGGGCGGTCAACCTGGCCCGGGGGCACACCCGGGTGATCGGGATGCTCGTCCCCTCGCTGACGTGGCCGTGGATGGGTGAGGTCGTGCAGGGCGCGGTCGACGTCGTGGAGTCGGAGGGATACGGGTTGCTGCTGTTCACGTGCAACCGCGGCGCCGAGTCCATGCGGCAGTTCTCCGCGCAGGTCTCCGGCAAGTCGTTCGACGGCCTGCTGGCCATCGAGCCCGAGGGCACCCTGGACTACCTCGCCGACCTGTATGCGGGCGGCCTGCCGGTGGTCCTCATCGACGACCGCGGCGACAAGCCGCTCATGCCGTCGGTGGCCACCACCAACCGGGCCGGCGGCTCGCTCGCCGCCCGGCACCTCGTCGAGATCGGCCGGCGACGCCCCCTCGTCATCACCGGCTCCGAGAAGTTCGGCTGCACGCAGGACCGGCTCGGCGGCTTCGCGGACGTCTTCGCCGCGGCCGGCGCGCCCATCGACCCCCGTCTCGTCGTCGAGGGGGACTTCACCTACGAGTGCGGCATCGTGTCGGTCCAGCGGGCCCTCGCCGAGGGCATCGAGTTCGACGCGGTGTTCGCGCACAACGACCTGTCGGCCTCCGGCGCCCTCCAGGCGCTGCGGCTGGCGGGCAAGGCGGTGCCGCAGGACGTCTCCCTCGTCGGGTTCGACGACATCCTGCACGCCTCCCACACCGAGCCGCCGCTGACCACCGTCCGCCAGCCTATGCGCCAGATGGGCGAGATGGCGGCCCGCCGGCTCATCGCGCATTTCGACGGCACGCCGCTCACGGCCGAGCCGAACATCCTGTCCACCACGCTCGTCGTGCGCGGCTCGACCGTCGCGGCGCAGCCCGAGCGCACCACCTGACGCCTCAACGCTCCACGGGCGGCGCCTACCGAACCGCACGGCGCCGTCGCCATACCGCGAAATGTTCCTGTCCGCCCCACCTGTCGATCCAGGTACCAAAGGAGACACCCCCGTGTTGACCAGACGCTCCGTACTGCTCGGCATGGCCGGTCTGCTGGCCACGTCGACCACCTTGGCCGCGTGCGGCGATTCGCCGAACGAGAACAAAGGCGACGGTGCCAAGACGACGGTCCTGACCGTCGGCATGCCCAACGGCCCGCTGACCGAGAACGAGAACCCGTTCCTGACCACCTCGGCCGGGGCCAAGGACGGCTACCGCTGGGTGATCTACGAGCCGCTGATGATGTGGAACCCGGTCAAGCCGGCCGACCCGATGAAGGCGTGGCTCGCCACCAAGGCGGACTGGAACAAGGACTACACCTCGGTCGTCCTGAACATCCGTGACAACGCCACCTGGTCCGACGGCCAGAAGCTCACGGCCGACGACGTCGTGTTCACCTACAAGCTGGTGCGCGACAACGAGGCGCTCAACTCCGGCGGTGTGCCGATCGCGGACGCCACCGCCAGCGGCTCCGACGTGACCATCACGTTCAAGTCGTCGCAGTACGTCAGCCAGCAGAAGGCGATCGCCCAGATCCCGATCGTGCCCAAGCACGTCTGGGAGAAGGTGGCCGACCCGAAGACCGAGGCCAACAAGAACCCGATCGGCTCCGGGCCGTACACGCTGAAGTCCTTCACCCCGCAGACCACGACCCTCGTGGCCCGCGACAAGGGCTACTGGCAGACGCTGCCGCAGGTCAAGGAGCTGCGGTACACGTCCTACAACGACAACAACGCGCAGACCACGGCCCTGGCCAACGGCGAGTGCGAGTGGAGCTTCGTCTTCATCCCCAACGTGAAGACGGTCTTCATCGACAAGGACGCCGCCAGCCACAAGATCTGGGCCCCGCCGGTCCTGGGCATCCACGGCCTCTACATCAACACCACCAAGGCGCCGTTCGACGACCCGAAGCTGCGCGTCGCGATGGGCATGGTCATCAACCGCGACGACATCTTCAACACCGCCGAGGCCGGCTACTTCCACCCGCTGGTCAAGAGCGTGACGGGTCTGCCGTCGCCCGCCGGTGACGCCTACATCTCCGACGAGTACAAGGGCAAGGACTACAAGGTCGACGTCGAGGGCGCCAAGGCGCTGCTCGCGACCGCCGGCTACAAGCTCGAGGGCACCACGCTGAAGGACAAGTCCGGCAAGCCGGTCACCCTGACGCTCACCGACCCGGCCGGTTGGTCGGACTACCAGACGTCGCTGGAGATCGTGAAGGCCAACCTGGCCCAGATCGGCATCGCGGCCACGATCGACAAGGCCAACCAGGACGCCTGGTTCAAGAACATCGAGGCCGGCCAGTTCGACGCCGCGTTCCGCTGGACCGACGGCGGCTCGACCCCGTACGACATCTACCGCACGGTGATGGACGGCGACCAGCTCAAGCCGATCGGCACCGCGTCCCCGGCCGCGAACTTCGGCCGCTTCAACAGCCCGGAGGCGACGGCCGCGCTGCGTGCCTACGCCGCCGCCACCGACGACGCGGCCCGCAAGACCGCGCTCGCCACGCTGCAGAAGATCTTCGTCGAGCAGGCCCCGATGATCCCGGTCGGTGCCGACAACATCGGTGCGGCGTACAGCGCCAAGAACTGGACGGGCTGGCCGGACGACGCCAACCCGTACGGTGCCGCGCAGCCGACCCAGGCCAACGCCCTGGACGTCATCCTGCACCTCAAGCCGGCCGGCTCCTGACGACCGGATCGTACTGACACCGCTCCCCGGGCGGCCCTTGCGCGGGTCGCCCGGGGAGCGGTATCCCATGACGAGACACCCCGAGACAGGATCGACGGCAATGACGTTGAGCGAGAGCCCGGCGGCGCCGATCGGCGAGGTGGTGCTGGAGGCCGAGGGCCTGACCAAGCATTTCCCCGTCCGGCGGAAGCTGAGCGACATCTTCACCGGCAAGCGGGCGGTCGTCCACGCCGTGGACGACGTGTCCCTCACCCTGCGCCGAGGCAGGGTCACCGCACTGGTCGGCGAGTCCGGCTCCGGCAAGTCCACGGTCGCCCGGCTGTTCGCGCAGCTCTACCCCCGCACCGGCGGCGACCTCCGCCTGCACGGGGAGACGACCCGGGTGCACGGCGGGCGCCGGTTCCGCGAGTACGTCAGCCGGGTGCAGCTCATCTTCCAGGACCCGTTCGGCTCGCTCAACCCGGTGCACACGGTGCGCTACCACCTCACCCGGGCGCTGAAGATCCACGGCAACGCGGGCAAGACCCCCGAGGAGCTCGAGGCGGCCCTCGCCGGGCTGCTGACCCGGGTGTCGCTGACCCCGCCCGAGCGCTACGTCGACAAGTTCCCCCACGAGCTCTCCGGCGGCCAGCGCCAGCGCGTCGCGATCGCCCGCGCCCTGGGCGCCGACCCGGAGGCCCTGCTCGCCGACGAACCGGTGTCGATGCTCGACGTGTCGATCCGCCTCGGCATCCTCAACCTGCTGCGCGACCTCAAGGAGCGGCTGAACCTCGCCATCCTGTACATCACGCACGACATCGCCTCGGCGCGGTACTTCGCCGACGAGACGATGGTGATGTACGCCGGGCGCATGGTCGAGGGCGGCGACAGCGAGTCGGTCACGCAGAACCCCGCGCACCCGTACACGCGCCTGCTCATCGACTCCGCCCCGGACCCGGACCGCATCGCCGGCGTGGCCGACACCTCCGCCGAGGACCGCGGCAACGGCGAGCCGCCCAGCCTGATCCGGCCCCCGGCCGGCTGCCGGTTCCACCCGCGCTGCCCGCACGCGATGCAGCGCTGCACCGTGGAGCTCCCGCCCCGCCTCGAGGTCGGTGAGCCCGGGCACTGGGCCGCCTGCTGGCTCTACGACGCGGACACCGTCGCCAAGGAGGGCGTCGGCTCGGCCGCCGATCCGTCGATCCCCACGCCGCCGGCGCATCGCCAGCCGGAGGAGGCACGATGAAATTCCTGCTGCAACGCCTCGCGTTCTACCTGTTCACGGCCTGGGCCGCGATCACCATCAACTTCTTCATCCCGCGGATGATCCCGGGCGACCCGATCAGCTCGTTCCTGGCCCGCAACCAGGGCGCGGTGTCCTCCGACGCGATCCAGTCGCTGCGGGTGCTGTTCGGGCTCGACCAGGAGCAGAGCCTCTGGCAGCAGTACCTCGACTACTGGAAGCAGCTGTTCCACGGCGACCTCGGCCTGTCCTTCACGTTCTTCCCGTCGACGGTCAGCGAGGTGATCAGCTCGAGCCTGCCGTGGACGGTCGGCCTCGTCGGCATCACCACGGTGCTGAGCTTCATGATCGGCACGACGCTGGGCATCGGCGCCGGCTGGCGGCGCGGCACCTGGATCGACGGGCTGCTGCCGGCCACGACGTTCCTGTCCTCGATCCCGTACTTCTGGCTCGGCCTGGTCTTCATCGCCCTGTTCACCGGCAACGGCAGCTACTTCCCGTCCTCCGGCGGGTACACGCCGGGCCTGGTGCCGTACTGGGACGGGACCTTCATCGGCTCGGCGATCAACCACAGCGTCCTGCCGGCCTGCACGATCCTGCTGTCCTCGATGAGCGGCTGGATCCTCGGCATGCGCAACATGATGGTGACCGTGTCCGCGGAGGACTACATCACCGTCGCCCACGCCAAGGGCCTGTCCGAGCGGCGGGTCGCCTTCAGCTACGCCGCCCGCAACGCGCTGCTGCCCAACATCTCGGCGTTCGCGCTGTCGCTGGGCTTCATCGTCGGCGGCACGCTGCTGGTGGAGATCGTCTTCTCGTACCCGGGCGTGGGCTTCCAGCTCTTCCAGGCCGTCGGCGCGCACGACTACCCGCTGATGCAGGGCATCTTCCTGGTCATCACCATCTCGGTGCTGGTCGCCAACCTGCTCGCGGACGTCGCCTACACGCTGCTCGACCCGCGGACCCGAAAGGCAGGCTGAGATGACCGTCACTCCCTCGAGCATCGAGCAGGTCATCCCCGGGCAGGGCGCGATGGCCCAGCCCGACGCCGCGCCGAAGGGCAAGAAGGCCAAGCGCAAGCGGTTCCGGTTCATCGCCAACGGCAAGGCTCTGACCGGCCTGGTCATCCTGGCCGTCTACGTGATCTTCGCGATCATCGGGCCCTGGGTCGCCCCGTACGACCCGGACGCGATCACCAAGGACGCGATCCAGCCGCCGTCGGCCAGCCACTGGTTCGGCACCACCCACCTCGGCCAGGACATCTTCAGCCAGATCCTGGCCGGCACCCGCAGCGTCGTGTTCGTCGGTGCGGTCGCCGGGATCGTCGCCACGATCCTGTCGGTCCTGGTCGGGGTCACCGCCGGCTACCTCGGCGGCATCGCCGACGAGATCCTCTCGGTGCTGTCCAACGTGTTCCTGGTCATCCCCGGCCTGCTGCTGATCATCATCATCTGCACGTCGCTGCCGCGGGTGAACGACCTGACCGTGGCCCTGGTGATCGGCCTGACCAGCTGGTCGTGGGGTTCCCGGGTGCTGCGAGCCCAGACCCTGTCGCTGCGCCGCCGCGACTACGTCGACGCGGCCCGGGCCACCGGCGAGAAGACCTGGCGGATCATCTTCTTCGAGATCCTGCCCAACCTGACCGCGATCATCGCCTCCGGCTTCGTCGGCACCGTCATCTTCGCGGTGCTCTCGGAGATCACGCTCGCGTTCATCGGCATCTCCTCGGTGTCGTCGTGGAACTGGGGCACCATCCTGTTCTGGGCCCAGGGCCAGCAGGCCCTCGCCCAGGGCGCCTGGTGGTGGTTCGTCCCCGCGGGCCTCGCCATCGCCATTCTGGGCACCGCGCTGAGCCTGGTGAACTTCGGCATCGACGAGTTCGTCAGCCCGCGGCTGCGCACCTCGGGCGCGGGCAACAACAAGGGCCCGAACGGCGAGAAGGTCCGGATGCAGGTCGGCTTCACCCCCGTGCTGCGCTCGGTCGAACCGCCGGCGAAGATCGAGATGGACGGTGCCAAGCGATGACCCAGGTCCTCACCAAGCCGCTGCTGGAGATCAAGAACCTCAACGTCGACTACGGCCTCGGCTCCGACGCGGTCCGCGCGGTCCGCGACGTCGACCTGACCATCCACCGCGGCGAGGTCGTCGGCCTCGCGGGGGAGAGCGGCAGCGGCAAGTCGACCCTGGCCTACGGCGTGACCCGGCTGCTGCCCCCGCCCGGCGTGGTCTCCGGCGGCTCCGTGATCTACCACCCGGCCCAGGGCGACCCGTTCGACGTGCTCAGCCTCAGCCACAAGGAGCTGCGCAAGTACCGCTGGGCCGAGACGTCGATCGTGTTCCAGGGCGCGATGAACTCGCTCAACCCGGTCCACAAGATCGACGTGCAGATGATGGACGCGATCAAGGCACACGAGCCGGGGCTGTCCAAGGGCGCAAGGCTGGACCGGGCCAAGGAGATGCTGCGGCTCGTCGGCATCGCCGAGGACCGCCTCGACGCGTACCCGCACCAGCTCTCCGGCGGCATGCGCCAGCGCGTCATGATCGGCATGGCCCTCGCGCTGCAGCCGCAGCTGGTCATCATGGACGAGCCGACGACCGCCCTCGACGTGGTCATGCAGCGGCAGATCCTCGGCCAGCTCGTCGAGCTGCGCGAGCGGCTGGGCTTCTCGGTGCTGTTCATCACCCACGACCTGTCGCTGCTGGTGGAGTTCAGCGACCGGATCGCCATCATGTACGGCGGGCGGATCGTCGAGGAGGCGCCGTCCGCGGACATCTACCGGGAGCCGCTGCACCCGTACAGCAGCGGCCTGCTGCGCTCGTTCCCCGCCCTGCGCGGCGAGCGGCGCGAGCTGGCCGGCATCCCCGGCTCCCCGCCGGACCTGCGCGGCATGCCCACCGGCTGCGCGTTCCACCCGCGCTGCCCGAAGCGCTTCGAGCCGTGCGACACGGTGATTCCCGTCCTGGGCAAGCCCGACGACCACGTCGGACCGGCCCGCACGGTGGCCTGCCACCTGCACCCGGTCACCGCCGGTTAGCAGCAGGCCGACCGACACCAACCAAGCTGAACAACCCCAGGAGAACCATGGACACGACCGCAGCGCCCCTCGATCGAGCCAACCCGATCGCCACGATCCCGCCCTCGTTCCGCTGGGGCGTGGCGACCTCGGCCTACCAGATCGAGGGCGCGGTCGAGGAGGGCGGGCGCACCCGGTCCATCTGGGACACGTTCTGCGAGGTGCCCGACGCGGTCGCCAAGGGCGACACCGGCGAGGTCGCCTGCGACCACTACCATCGGATGCCGCAGGACGTGGCGCTCATCCGCGACCTCGGGGTCGACCTGTACCGCTTCTCCGTGGCCTGGCCGCGCGTGCAGCCGCGCGGCCGGGGCCCGGTGAACCCCGAGGGCATCGGCTTCTACGACCGGCTCGCCGACGAGCTGCTCGCCAACGGCGTCGAGCCGTGGGTCACCCTGTACCACTGGGACCTGCCCCAGGAGCTCGAGGACGCGGGCGGCTGGCCCAACCGCGACACCGCCTACCGCTTCGCCGACTACAGCATGATGGTCTTCGACGCGCTGCAGGACCGGATCACCACCTGGACGACGCTCAACGAGCCGTGGTGCTCGGCGATGCTCGGCTACGCCTACGGCGACCACGCCCCGGGCCGGCGGGACTTCGCGGCCGCCATGTCGGCGGTCCACCACCTGCTGCTCGGCCACGGCCTCGCGACCGAGCGCATGCGGGAGGCCTCCGACGGCCGCCACCAGTTCGGGATCACCCTGAACATGGGCGTCTCGACGCCGCAGACGGACTCCGAGGCGGACCGGGACGCGGCCCGCCGCGCCGACGCCCTCGGCACCCGCATCTACCTCGACCCGCTCGTGCACGGCCGCTACCCGGCCGACCTCGTCGAGGACCTGGCCCAGCGCGGCATCACCCTGCCGGTCCAGGACGGCGACCTCGAGGCCATCAAGGCCCCGCTGGATGTGCTCGGCGTGAACTACTACTTCTCCGAGACCGTCTCCGGCGTCGACGAGGACGGCAACGCCACCGACGTCGACGGGCTGCCGGTGCGGCGGGTCATCCCGACCGGCCGGCCGATCACCGCCATGGGCTGGGAGATCGTCCCCGAGGGCTTCACCCAGCTGCTCGTGCGGCTCTACACCGACTACCGGCTGCCGATCTACGTGACCGAGAACGGCTCCGCGTTCGACGACGAGCCGGACGAGACCGGGTTCGTCGACGACGCCGACCGCGTCGCCTACTTCGACTCGCACATCGGCGCCGTCGCGCTCGCCCGGCAGCAAGGGGCCGACATCCGCGGGTACTTCGCGTGGTCGCTCATGGACAACTTCGAGTGGGCCTACGGCTACGACAAGCGGTTCGGGATCGTCCGCGTCGACTACGACACCCAGGAGCGCACGCCGAAGCGGTCGGCGCACTGGTACCGCGACACGATCAAGGCCCTGCGCGCCTGACGTATTCCCTGGTAGCCCCGTCCTATGCGAACATGTGTTCGTGTCGGACGGGGCTACGATCCTGCACGCCGATCTCGACGCCTTCTACGCGTCCGTCGAGCAGCGTGACGACCCCCGCCTGCGCGGCCGCCCGGTGATCGTCGGCGGCGGGGTCGTCCTCGCGTGCAGCTACGAGGCGAAGCGCCGCGGCGTGCGCACCGCGATGGGCGGCCGGCAGGCCCGCGCCCTGTGCCCCGAGGCGATCGTGGTGCCGCCCCGGATGCACGCGTATTCGGCCGCGTCCAAGGACGTCTTCGCGATCTTCCGCGACACCACCCCGGTCGTCGAGGGCCTGTCGATCGACGAGGCCTTCCTGGACGTCTCGGGCCTGTTCCGCATCGCCGGCGCCCCGCTCGGGATCGCCGCGCGGCTGCGGGAGCGGGTGCGGGCCGAGGTCGGGCTCGCCATCACCGTCGGCATCGCGCGCACGAAGTTCCTGGCCAAGGTCGCCAGCGGCGTCGCCAAGCCCGACGGGCTGCTGCTCGTGCCGCCCGCGGACGAGCTCACCTTCCTGCACCGGCTCCCCGTGGAACGGCTGTGGGGCGTCGGCCACGTCACCGCCGCCAAACTGCACGCCCACCGCGTGACGACCGTCGGCCAGGTCGCCCGCCTCGGCGAGGCCACCCTCGTGTCGATGCTCGGCGAGGGCCAGGGCCGGCACCTGCACGCCCTGGCGCACAACCGCGACCCGCGCCCGGTCGTGACGGGCCGCCGCCGGCGCTCGATCGGCGCGCAGCGGGCCCTGGGCCGCGGCCCCCACCCGCACGCGTTCCAGCAGGCGGTCCTGGCCGAGCTCACGGACCGGGTGACGCGACGGATGCGCGCGGCCGGCCGGTCGGGCCGCACCGTGGTGCTGCGCCTGCGCTTCGCCGACTTCACGCGGGTGACGCGCTCGCGCACCCTGCCCCGGGCGACGTCGCACACGCAGACGATCCTGGACGCGGTCCTGCGCCTGCACGCCGCCGCGGTCTCCGACATCGCCAACCGGGGCCTGACCCTGGTGGGCATCGCCGTGTCGAACCTGGACGGCGACGGCGCGTCACAGCTCGAGCTGCCCTTCGACGTGGCCGCGGGCGACTCCCTGGACTCGGCCCTGGACCAGGTCCGCGACCGCTTCGGCTCGGCCTCGGTGACCCGCGCGTCGCTGCTCGGCCGCCGCCAGGGCCCGACGGTCCCGCTGCTGCCAGACTGAGGATCGTGCTCGTGACCCGGCCCCGCGTCCACGCTGGCCGCGGCGCTGCAGCCCGCGGTCGCCCTGGTCGAGCTGGGCCGTGAGCAGGTGCGCCGGCTCCACGAGTCGGTCTACGGCCTGGCGCTGACCGGCGCGGCACGGCCGTCGTCGTTCGTGCCCCACATGACGATCGGCCGCAGCGCCGGTTTCAGGAGGGCGGCTGAACTGGCGTTGCCGCCCGCCGGGCGGGCTCGGGCTGCCAGGTCCGCGGGCGCCCCTACTATCAGTCCTGTCGGGTCTCAGGACATGGGTGACACGTCCGAGTAGACGATCTTTGTGGGGACGGCGAATTGCTTTCGGAGTATCAGCGGCAGCTAAGGGCGAAGTATCTGGCTGCCCCACTCGTCGGGCCGCCAGAGCCGTGGCGATCGATCGGTGGGCCGAGGTCCTGCATTCCGGTCGGCGGGCTGCAGGGCGTCGGGTTCGGGGTGCATCCGGATACTGGCGCTGACCTGTTGATGGTTGTCTCGATGGGCGGGTTCGGCCTGATCGAGGCAACTACCGGCGTGAAGGTCGCACGCGACCGTGAGCCCGACCCGGAGGCGTCGACGCCGGACGGACCGGACCTGGCGTGTCCAGGCATCGGCGTGTTGGCGGGAACCCGAGTGCGGATCGCAGGGTTGTTCGGGGGCGGCCTGCACGCCACGACTGAGGATGGATGGACCATCGACGTGGTCGCGCCTGAGTGGCCCCACCACCGGGTCATGCTTTCCGCGGATGGCGGCCGCAACGACGGGGAGCCAGGGACGACGTGGTGGCACGTCTTCAACGACGAACGGCATGGAGAGCTGCGCGCGGCTGGGTTTTCTCCATCCGGCCGAACGTTGGTGATCGCCACCAGCAGCGATGTCGCGCTCATCGTCCGGCGGATTGAGGGCTCGGGTCTGCGACCTTGAACCAGGCCACGCCCAAGGTGGTGGGTCATGGTGTCGGGCGGCGCTGTCGTGGGGTCGTCTTGCCACCGCCGGTTGTCCTGCCGGCGACGGCGGTGCGGCACGGCGTCGGCCAGGCCGTGCCGCACCAGGCCCGCCCGTAGTTTCCGGACCAAAAACAACGCTTGGCGCCGGACGCCGCGGTGGGCCGGTTGTCGCAGCGGCGCGGGATCGCGATGGGTGAGCTGCGCGGGTACGGAGAGCGGGAGCAGACCCGTACGGATCATCTGCGTGAGGTGGCCGGCTACGCCGGCTGGCTGTCGATGGACACCGCCGAGTGGAAGGACCTCGACGAGTTCCTGTTCGCCCGGGCCATGGAGCGCGACTCGCCGAAGCTGCTGCTCCGGCTGGCCTGCGAATACCTGCTCTCGTCCCGGGTGATCCGGCCCGGGGCGATCCTGCTGCTGCGCCGGGTGGCCGCGGCCCGGGCCCGCGCCCGGACGGAGACCTCGGCGCGGGTGCGGCATCTGCTCACCGACCGGCGTCGTCGAGCCCTGCCGCGGTGAAGGCGGAGCTGGAGAAGCTGGCCTACCTGCGGCACCTCGATGCGCACACCCTCGACCTGTCGATGCTGCCGGCCGAGCGGCGCCGGTTCCTGGCCGGCGCCGGTCGTCGGTTGACCGGGCAGGCGTTGCAGCGGGGTGAGCCGGAGCGCCGGTATCCGATCCTGCTCACGTTGCTGTCGCAGTCGGCCGTCGACGTGCTCGACGAGACCCTGCTGCTGCTCGACCAGGCGGTGAGCATGCTGGCCGGGCTGCACGCCACCGGCGCCCGCCCTGCGCCGCTCCGGCCGCGACGTCGACGACGAGGTCTTGGCGCACATCTGGCCGACCCACCACGAAAGCGTGCACTTCTACGGCACCCACTCCGTCGACATCGACAGCGAACTCGCCCAGCTCGACACCGACGGCTACCGGCCGCTGCGGATGAGCGAGCCGTCCTCCGTCCGCTGACGTACCCGTCCGTCCGCTGGCGGTAGGAAACGGCAGCCTCGACCGCTGTGGCGAGGGCATCGAGGCCGGAACGCGGCGACCGACCACGGCCGCAGCGGTACGTCGAACGTCTGCGGGAAGGTGCCCCGCCGCATCGCGATCACCGTCAGGCCGCACGCGGTCGCCGTGCACCCGATGCGGTGCCGAGGCTGCCCCGGCACCGCACCGGGTACTTAGCTTCCCGGCATTGTCACTCCGCGCCGGCCCTCGATCTCCAGGCGCGGCCAGTCGGCCAGATCTCGTAGCAGTTGCCGGTCGTGCGTGGCGACTGCGACGGCGGCGCTTGTGCGGCGGATCGCCTCGGTCAACTCGTCGACCAACGCGGACGACAGGTGGTTGGTCGGCTCGTCGAGCAGGATCATGCTGGGGCGCCCCGCCAGCGCGAGCGCCAGGTCGAGGCGCCTCTGCTGCCCTTGCGACATTCGCCCGACTGGGGTGGCCACGGCATCGGAGTCCAGCAGCCCGAGCGCCTTGAGCGGGACGGCGTCGGCGTCAGGCAGCGCCCGGCGGGCCACCAGCCGACCGACATGGCGGGCGTATACCTCACGGGCGGTAAGGCCGGGGTTGTGCTCAGCGGTTTCTTGGGTGATCAGGACGACCCGTGCCTCTTTCGCCGTCCAGAGGTGTCCCTGTGTGGGCTGCAGCGCACCGGCTAGCACCGCGAGCAACGTGGACTTGCCGGCGCCGTTGGCTCCGGTGATGAGCAGCCGGTCACCGCCGTCGAGGGCCAGGTCGATGGGATCGACCAGGCGCCCGTCTACGGCGACGCCGTGTGCCCGCACCTGTGGCGTACCCGGCCGGATGTCCAGTTCGGGCCAGCGCAACATCGCCGGTGGCTCCGGCACGTCGATCCGGTGCGCCTGCAGGGCTTCCTCCTGACGGTTCAGTGCCTGAACGACGCCCGGCGCGCGGGATTGGCGCTGGTGCTTGCCGGTCCCTTTGTCCGGACGCCAGCCAGTGGAGAGCCGGTCACGAGCCTTCGATACCGCGTCCTTCAGCCGGCGGTGCTCAGCCTGCCGATCTTCGTAGTCCTGCTGCCAGCGCTCACGGTCGCGACGCCGTGCGTCCTGCCAGGCGTCATAACCTCCGGCGTACAGGCGCGGTCTGCTGTCACGGCTGGGGTCGAGGTCGAGGAACCGGTCGGCAACGTCGCGCAGCAGCGCCCGGTCGTGGCTGACGACAGCCAGGCCGCCCTGGTGTTCACGCAGCCGGCGGGTCAGGAAATCCAACCCGACTGCGTCGAGGTGGTTGGTCGGCTCGTCGAGCAGCAGTACGTCGTGGCGCGCGCCGAGCAGGCATGCCAGCCGCACCCGGTATCGCTGTCCGACCGACAGCGTCGACAGGGGGCGGTCACGGTCCGTACAAGCGCTGAGGGATTCGAGAGCGATGTCGACGCGGCGCTCGGCGTCCCAGGCGTCGAGCCTGACGGCGGCGTCGAGCGCCCTGGCATAGCGATCCCCGGCCGCCGGGTCATCGCCGGCGGCCAGGGTGCCGGTCGCCTGCTCCAGCGCGGTGAGGGCCGCCCATGACGGCGCGAGTGCTTCGGACGTGATAGTGCCGACGCTCTCTCCATCGCGCGCGGCCAGCTCTTGGCGGCCCAGGCCGATCGTGCCGGCCCGATGCACGGTGCCGTCGTCGGGCGAGATCAGGCCCGCGAGAACGTGCAGCAGCGTCGTCTTGCCGCGGCCGTTCTCGCCGACGATGGCGACGCGGGACCGGGCCGAGACAGTGACCGAAACATCGTTCAGGACGTGCCGCGACCCGCGGACGACGATGACGTTTTCGGCGCGGACGTGTGCGCTCTGGCCCGCCTCGACGGGCAAGGACATGGGTTTGAAGTTCGGGGTGAGGTTCAACGGTGCTCCGCAGCTCGCAGTGGAGCCGGGCAGCAACAAGCGGCCGCCCGGCGGGAACCGGGACGGCAAGCGCGGATTCAGCAAACAGGGACGCGCCGCCGTCAGCGGGCGGGGCGCACCTTATGCGACCAGATACCTCGTGCCACGACGGCGACGTTAGCAGCCCTGGCGGGCATCTCGCGAGGCTTCTCAATGTGACATAGAACCTTGTAATTCTGTGTCACAGTGCCGATGATCCACCCATCGCCACCTGCGGGACGCCGCTACCGCGGCGACGGCGACTCGGTCACATTCTGTGTCACATCACTGGAAGAGGCCGCCGAGGTGTCTGTGATCCCGCTGCCGACCGCCCGGCGCCCGGTGGCGCTCGTGGTCGCCATCGACGCGTTCCTCGACCGGTTCCGCGACGACCCCGGCACCCGCGTCACCTACACCGAGACCCTGCGCCGGCTACGCGAGAACGCCGACGACCAACTCCCGGTCGCCGCGCTCACCCCGGAGCTCTACGAGCAGACGATGACCCGCTGGGTTCAGGGCGCCGCGAACACCTGGAACAAGCACCTGTCGGCGCTCACCTCGTTCACCGCCTACTGCCGCCGCCAGGACTGGCTGACCACCGACCCTGGCCGGCGCCTGGAACGCCGCAAAGTCACCCGGTCCCGGGATAAGGCCATCCCGCGTGCCCGGCTGGAGCGACTGTTCACCGACGACCGCAACCCGCTGCGCGAGCGGGTGCTGTGGCGGATGCTCTACGAGACCTGCGCCCGTGCCGAGGAGATCCTCGGCCTGGACGTGCCCGACCTCGACATGGCGTTCCGCCGCGCCCTGGTTACCGAGAAGGGCGGCGACCGCGCCTACGTGCACTGGGAGACCCCGACCGCACGCCTGCTGCCCCGGCTGTTGACCGGTCGTACCGTCGGGCCGGTGTTTCTGGCCGACCGGCGCGCTCCCGGCGCCGGGCGCCCCGCGCCGGCCCTGGTCGACGTCTGCCCGGACACCGGCCGCGGCCGGCTGTCGTACCCGCGCGCCGAGTACCTGTTCAAGCAGGCATCTACGCTCCACGACCCGCACGGCGCCGGGTACACCCTCCACCAACTGCGCCACTCCGGGCTGACCCACCTCGCGGCCAAGGGACGCAGCGGCGCTGAGTTGCAGGCCAAGTCCCGCCACCGGCACCTGGCCACCCTCGGCATCTACGTCCGGCTCGGCGAGCCACCAGGACCCGATGATCGTGATCCGTGACGGAACAGGGCCAGGTCAGCGTTGCCAGCCACTGATCCTAGTGTCCTAGGATGCCCTACACGCCGCGAGGGGGCGCCACCCCGGTTTTGGGTGGGTGGGTGACCGCTTACGAGGTAGCCCAGGCCCTGCCCGACATCCCCGCGCTTCGCGACCGCTGCCGCGCCCTGGCGATGCTGGAGGCGATGTTGAGCCCCGACTGGGAGTCCCGGTACTACTCGTTCAACGCGCACTGGGCGCCGGGTGAGCAGATGGCGTCCATGCGCGACGGGTCCGGTGCCGAGTGGTCGATTGTGTTCTCCCCGGCAGGCGCGTTCCTGCGGGGCTTCGACCACGAGTCCAAGATGACCCCGGTCGCCAACGACGGTGCGCTGTGGCCGGGCCTGGTCGACACCGTGCCGGCGGTCTTCGCCGACTGTGTCGCCGAGCCGGCGTTCAGCTTCGAGGGCGTCCTCGAGGCCACGGTGTGCCTGTGGCGGCAGACCGGTGGTACGCCGGCGAGCTCGACTTCCCCGACGGCGACGATCCTGACGGCGCCGGCGGCCTGTTCGAGGTGCTGGTGGACGGCACGGCGGCGGCGTACCGGCGCTTCGCCGAGGACTACTACGAGACGGCCGTGGATCCCGGGATGGTCGGCGAGGTCTTCGCCCTGCGCCCGTTGACCGACGAGCTCGTGCGCCGCCTGAACCCCGACCTGGAGCTCGCCGACCTCGAGGACGACGTCGCCCAGATCGGCTACCCGCAACCGGCCTGACCTGCGAAGATGTTCTAATCCTAGCATCCTAGGACGGCTTACACGACGTGGCTACGCCACGTCCGAAAAAGCAGTACCTAGCCGCTACGCGGCTGACTTAGGTTTTTGCGTTTCGCGCCGCCGGCTGCCTCAGCTGGTCGTGGGTACCGGGCGGGCCTGGCACGCGACGACGGCGTCGAGGTGCCAGCCGAGGGTCTTGTCGGCGCGGAAGGTCAGCACGGCGACCGTCTGGGCCTTGGCGTCGAAGCCGATGTCGACGCGGTCGTCGCTGTCGAAGAGGCGGCGCTTGCCGGCGACGAGGCCGGGGTTGCGCGCGTTGGCCCAGGCCTCGGCGAGTTGGTCGGGGGTGCGGGTCTCCCGGGCGGTGGGCTCGGCGGTGGCCTGGGCGCCGGCGATCTGGGTGCCGTGGGCGCAGCGCAGCTGGGCGGCGGGGTCGAAGCGGGCGGCGTCGCGGCTGCCGGCCCAGTTGACGTAGGTGATGAGCGCAGCGGCGGCGAGGGCGATGCCGAGGAGGCGGAGGACGGTGCGGCGCACGGTTCCAGCGTGCGCTCTGCGGCCTTCCTCCGGTGCGGGTTTCGGGGAAGGTCAGGTGGTGTGTTCCTTGCGCCACCAGTCGGCGCCGGTGGCGGTGAGGGTGTCGATGGGGTCGTAGTACGGGTAGGTGCGGTCGAGCTGGGTGGCGTCGTCTTCGATGCTGGTGCGGTAGTTCTTGGTCCAGTAGCTGATGCCGCGTTCGCGGTCGTATTCGGTGACCATGTGGACCCAGCGTTTGCCGACGTAGGGGACGTCGCAGACGATGCGGGGGGTGGCGTAGCCGGGCAGGTAGCCCATGATGTCGTGCTGGAGTTGCTGGGCCTGCCAGACGGCGACGCGCCAGTGTTCGGCGTTGGGGATCATGTCGCACATGTAGAAGTAGTAGGGCAGGATGCCGGCCTCTCCTTGCAGGGCGAAGCAGAGGTCGAGGAGGTCTTCGGCGGTGGCGTTGACGCCGCGCAGGAGGACGCCCTGGTTGCGTACGTCGCGGACGCCGACCTCGAGGGCGGTGTGGGCGGCGCGGGCGACGAGGGGGGTGAGGGATTGGGCGTGGTTGACGTGGGTGTGGATGGCGAGGTTGACGCCGCGGCGGGCGGCGGTGCGGGCGACGCGTTCGAGGCCTTCGACGACGGTGGGCTGGAGCCAGTGCTGGGGGAGGCCGGCGAGGGCTTTGGTGGCGAGGCGGATGTCGCGGATGGTGTCGATGGCGAGCAGGTGCATGAGGAACGTTTCGAGTTGGTGCCAGGGGAGGTTGGCGACGTCTCCGCCGGAGACGACGACGTCTCGGACGCCGGGGTGGGTGCGCAGGTAGTCGAGCATGGCGGTGTGGCGGTCGGCGGGTTTGTTGGCGAGTTTGAGTTTGGTGACGGTGGGGGTGTTGTTGCCGACGAGGTCCATGCGGGTGCAGTGGCCGCAGTATTGGGGGCAGGTGGGGAGGAGTTCGGCGAGGACTTTGGTGGGGTAGCGGTGGGTGAGGCCTTCGGCGACCCACATGTCGTGTTCGTGGAGGGAGTCGCGGGTGGCGTAGGGGTGTGAGGGGAAGTCGGGGTGGCGGTCGGTGGCGATGGGGAGCATGTAGCGGCGGATGGGGTCGTTGCGGAGGGTGTCGTCGGTGGGGGGTGTGCCGGGGCTCATCGTGTTGATCATTTGGGGTGGGATGAGCATGGACATGGTGGCGTGGTTGGTCTGGTCGGTGGCGAGGTCGTCGTAGAAGGTGTCGGTGACGGTGTCGCCGAGGACGGCCTTGAGCTGGGGGATGGTTTTGACGCAGTGGGCGCGTTGCCATTGGGCGTCTTCCCATTGGTCGCGGGTGACGTCGTGCCAGCCGGGGTAGCGGCGCCAGTCGGGTTCGGTGAGTGCGTGGCGCTGGTAGGCGTATGGCTGCACGGTCCGACTCCTCAAGGTTTTGTGTCCTGAGGGCAGATTAGCGGGAAATTCTTCGGTAGGCGATCCCTGGAGCGGAAGATCTCTTGTCTGTCCGCTGGTTGGGCGAGATTGCGGTCCCGTGGCCCGACGTCGGCGCGGGTTGTGGTGCATAGGTTGGCGACTCGAGGCGTGGCACCCTGCCCGCACCTGTTGCGCACCCGAGGTCCGATGAAAAGTCGCTGGTCCGTCCGAGCCAAGATCACTGCGATGATGACCGTGCCGCTGGTCATGCTCGCGGGGCTGTGGCTGTTCGCGGTGAGTATCACGCTGCCCTCCGCGCTGGATCTGCGCGGCGCGTCGACGATCGCCGACCGGGTCGGTGAGCCGGCCGAGGCGATGGTGGCGGCGTTGCAGTCGGAGCGGCAGCTGACCGGGGCGTTCCTGGCGTCGGGGCGCGGGTCCGGGCAGGCGGTGATGGTGCAGGCGCGGCAGAAGACCGACGAGGCGGTGGCGGTGTTCCGGCGGTCGTCGTCGTCGGGGGCGGCGCAGGACGCGGCGTCGGCGGAGCTGAAGGCGGCGCTGGGGGCGGTGAACCAGGTCCTCGCGTCGCTGGCGGGGATCCGGGCGGGGGCGGACAACGGTGGTGAGCCGGACGATGCCCGTAACGGGTTCTCGCTGATCGTGAACACGACGTACGGGTTGTTCCAGGCGGCGTCGAACCATCAGGACTCGGAGGTGGCGGCCGAGGCGCGTGGGGTGTTCGTGTTGTCGATGGCGCGGGAGCTGCTGTCGGAGGAGGACGCGCTGGTCGGTGACTTCACCACCGAGGGTGATTTCACGCTGGCGGACCATGCGCAGATGGCGAGCCTGGTGGGGCAGTCGCGGCTGTTGCTGCCGTATGCGGCGTCGCAGTTGCGGGCACCGCAGCAGGCGCAGTATCAGCAGGTGCTGGGTGGCAGCGCGGCGTTGAAGAATCTGCAGAGCCTGGAGAACCAGCTGCTGGGTACGGCGCCGGGCCGGGCGTCGGGGATCGATCTGGGGCAGTGGCGGGCGGCGTTCGATCCGGTGAACACGGCGCTGGCGGCGTTCCGGTCGCAGGTGCAGAAGGTCAATGTGCGGCATGCGTCGGACGCGTCGGACCGGATCGTGCTGCAGCTGATCGGTGCGGGTGTGGTGGGTCTGCTGGCGGTGGCGGCGTCGGTGGTGTTGTCGGTGCGGATCGGCCGGTCGATCGCGCGGCGGCTGGACGGGCTGGCGGTGGCGGCTCGGGAGCTGGCGGAGACGCGGCTGCCGGCGGTGGTGGCGCGGCTGCGGCGGGGTGACGAGGTGGATGTGGCGGTGGAGGCGCCGCCGTTGCGGCTGGGTGTGGATGAGATCGGGCAGGTGGCGGAGGCGTTCAACTCGGTGCAGCGTACGGCGGTGGCGTCGGCGGTGGAGGAGGCGTCGGTGCGGCAGGGCATGAACGAGGTGTTCCTGAACATCGCGCGGCGGTCGCAGACGTTGCTGCACCGGCAGTTGTCGCTGCTGGACGGGATGGAGCGGCGGACGCATGAGCCGGATGACCTGGCGGATCTGTTCCGGGTGGACCATCTGGCGACGCGGATGCGGCGGCATGCGGAGGACCTGGTGATTCTGGCCGGGTCGACGCCGGGGCGGGGGTGGCGTCATCCGGTGCCGGTGATCGATGTGGTGCGGGGTGCGGTGTCGGAGGTGGAGGACTACGCGCGGGTGCAGGTGGTGTCGGTCGGTGAGGGTGCGGTGGTCGGCCGGGCGGTCGGTGACGTGATTCATCTGCTGGCGGAGTTGCTGGAGAACGCGACGTCGTATTCGCCGCCGCATACGCGGGTGCAGGTGACGGGGCAGCAGGTGCCGAACGGGTTCGTGGTGGAGATCGAGGACCGGGGGCTCGGGATGACCGCGGAGGCGTTGGAGGAGGCGAATCGGCGGTTGGCGCAGCCTCCGGAGTTCGATCCGGGGAACAGTGCGCAGCTGGGGTTGTTCGTGGTGGCGCAGCTGGCGGCGCGGCATCGGGTGCGGGTGGTGCTGCGGTCGTCGCCGTATGGCGGGGTGACGGCGGTGGCGTTGTTGCCGGCGGATCTGGTGGTGGCGCAGGAGCCGGTGGAGGCGTTGCCGGCGGTGGCGGCGGAGCCGTTCGTGCAGGGGCCGGCGCGGCCGGCGTTGACGGTGGTGCCGGCGCCGGAGCCGGTGGTTGAGCCTGTGCCGCCGTTGCGGGCGGCGGAGCGTCTGGTGGTACCGATGCCGGAAGCGGAGGTGCCGGGGGACGGTGTGGCGGCGAGGACGGCCGGTGGGTTGCCGAAGCGGGTCCGGCAGCGGTCGCTGGCGCCGCAGTTGCAGGGGGACGAGACGGTGGTCGTGCCGGCTGGGCAGGTGGAGGCGGCGCGGGGTCGGGCGGCCGAGCAGGGGCGTTCGCCGGAGCAGGGGCGTACGCCGGAGCAGTTGCGGCAGATGATGTCGTCGTTCCAGGCGGGGACGACCCGGGGGCGGCACGAGGCCCGTGGTGAGGGGGAGCAGGCGTGAGCGGGGCCGGGGCGAGCCTGAACTGGCTGCTGGATGATCTGGTGGATCGGGTGCCGTCGGTGCAGCGGTCGGTGGTGCTGTCGGTGGACGGGCTGATGATCGGGGCGTCGAAGGGGTTGTCGCAGGAGGATGCGGAGCATCTGTCGGCGGTGGCGGCCGGGTTTCAGAGTCTGGCGCGGGGTGCGGGGCGGCATTTCGGCGGGGGTGCGGTGCGGCAGACGATCATCGAGATGGAGTCGGCGTTTCTGTTCGTGACGGCGGCGGGCCGGGGTGCGTGTCTGGCGGTGCTGGCGGCGGCGGACGCGGACATCGGGTTGATCGCGTATGAGATGGCGATGCTGGTGCAGCGGGTGGGGCAGAACCTGACGGCGTCGGCGCGGGCGGTGGAGGGTGGGCATGAGTGAGCCGCCGGGCCGGCACGCGTGGGGTTACGAGTGGGCGGATCGTGACGCGGGGCCGGTGGTGCGTCCGTATGCGATGACGGGCGGGCGGGTGGTGCCGGCGTCGGACAGGTTCGATGTCGTCGCCATGGTCGTGGCGGTGGCCGGGGATGCCGGGTATGGGCTGCAGCCGGAGCATCGGGCGATCCTGGCCTGGTGCCGGGAGCCGGTCGCGGTGGCGGAGGTGGCCTCGCATCTGGATTTGGCGCTCGGGGTGGTGCGGGTGCTGCTGGGGGATCTGCTGTCGCAGGGACTGATCGAACTGTATGAGCCGCAGCAGGTGGGCGGGCTGCCGAGTGCGGGTGTGTTGAAGGCGGTGATCCATGGACTCCGGGCGCTCTGAGCGGGCGGTGCCGACGGCGATCAAGATTTTGGTCGCGGGTGGGTTCGGGGCCGGGAAGACGACGCTGGTGGGGGCGGTGAGTGAGATCCGGCCGTTGCAGACGGAGGAGTCGCTGACCTCGGCCGGGGTGGGGACCGATGATGTGACGGGGGTGGAGCGCAAGTCGACCACGACGGTGGCGATGGATTTCGGGCGGATCACGATCGGGCCGGACATTGTGTTGTATCTGTTCGGGACGCCGGGGCAGGACCGGTTCTGGTTCTTGTGGGATGAGCTGGCGCTGGGTGCGATCGGTGCGGTGGTGCTGGCGGATACGCGGCGGCTGGCGGACTGTTTCCCGTCGATCGACTATTTCGAGCGGCGGGGGATGCCGTTCGTGGTGGCGGTGAACTGTTTCGACGATGCGGTGTCGTATTCGGAGGGGGAGGTGCGGGAGGCGTTGGATCTGGATGTGGGGGTGCCGTTGTTGTTGTGTGATGCGCGGGACCGGGCGTCGTCGAAGGCGGTGTTGATCGGGTTGGTGGAGCATGTCCTGTCGCTGACCCGCGCTTGAAAGATATCCTGTAGTCGCGTTACTGTGCCGGAAAATCTTCGGTCAACGGTGGGGTGGTGCGGGAAGAATGAGTTCGCCGATCGGGTTGCATCGCGTGGTCGCGCCCCGCGGGGTCCTGCCGCAGGCGGCGGAGCGCCTCGACGCGTCGGCGCCGATCGGGCCCGACGAGGTGCGGGTGCGGGTCGAGCGGCTCAACCTCGACGCGGCCTCGTACCGGCAGCTCGCCGACGCCCACGACGGTGACGGCGACGCGATCCGGGCGGCGGTGGCGGGGATCATCGCGGCGCGGGGCAAGATGCACAATCCGGTCACCGGCTCCGGTGGCATGCTCATCGGCACCGTCGAGGCGGCCGGGCCCGGCTCGCCGCTCGGCCTGGCCGTGGGTGACCGGGTCGCGACGCTGGTGTCGCTGACCCTCACCCCGCTCGCCGTCACCGACGGGCTGCGCCGGTGGGACGGGCTCAGCGAGCAGGTGCCGTGCGACGGCCACGCGATCCTGTTCGCCCGGTCGGTCGCCGCGGTGCTGCCCGGCGACCTGGAGCCGGAGCTGGCCCTGGCGGTCCTGGACGTGTGCGGGGCGCCGGCCCTCGTCAAGCGGCACCTGCGCGGCACGGTGCTCGTGCTCGGCGCGGCCGGGAAGTCCGGCAGTCTCGCCCTGGCCGCGGCCCGCGGGCATCACACCGTCGGGGTCGTGCGCGACGAGCGGGAACGTGCCCTGCTGGAGGGGGCGGGGCTGGCGACGGAGGTCGTCGTCGCCGACGCCCGCGACGCCGTCACGCTCAGCGGTCTCGTCCAGGCGGACCTGACGGTCGTGTGCGTCGACGTGCCCGGCTGCGAGCACGCCGCGATCCTGGCGACGAAGCCGGGCGGGACGGTCATCTTCTTCTCGATGGCGACGTCGTTCCCGGCGGCGGCGCTGGGCGCGGAGGGGCTCGCCGCGGATGTGACGATGCTCATCGGCAACGGGTTCGTGCCGGGCCACGCCGAGTACGCCATCGCCCTGCTGCGCTCCGACCCGGGTGTGCGGGCCCTCTTCGAGGCGCGGCTCGCGCCGCGGTTGGCAGACTGGGCGCCATGAGAACCCTCTACCGTGGTGGACGCGTCCACACCCCGGCCGATCCGTCCGCGACCGCGCTGCTCACCGACGGCGACCGGATCGCCTGGCTCGGCCCGGACGCCGACGCCCCGGCCGGCGCGGACCGGGTCGTGGACCTCGCCGGTGCCCTGGTGACGCCGGCGTTCGTGGACGCGCACGTGCACACCACCGCGACCGGTCTCACCTTGCAGGGCCTCGACCTGACCGGGGCGCGGTCGGCGGGGGACGTGCTGGACGCCGTCGCCGCGCACGCCGCGGCGCTGCCCGCCGGCGCGGTCGTGATCGGGCACGGGTGGGACGAGTCCGGGTGGGCCGACCAGCGGACCCCGTCCGCGGGTGAGCTGGACCGGGCCGGGGGCGGGCGGGCCGTGTACCTGTCCCGGACGTGTGTGCACGCCGCGCTCGTCTCGACCGCGCTGCTGACCGCGGAGGCGAAGGCCGCGGCCGGGTACGACGACGGCGGCTGGCTGCGCCGCGACGCCCACCACGTGGTGCGGGAGGCCGCGTACGCGTCGATCACGGCGGCGCAGACGCACGCGGCGCAGGAGGCGGCGCTGCGGCACGCGGCGTCGCTGGGGATCGCCGCCGTGCACGAGTGCGGCGGGCCCGGCACGTCCGGCGAGGCCGACTTCACCGCCGCGCTCGGGCACGGCCCGGCGTTCCCGCGGGTGTTCGGGCTGTGGGGTGAGGCCGGCGCGGCGGGCAAGGCGCGGGAGCTCGGCGCGCGGGGCGCGGCCGGGGACCTGTACGCCGACGGTGCGCTCGGCGCCCGCACCGCGCACCTGCACGACGCGTACCTCGACGACGGCGACGGCGGGTGCGGCCACGGGTATCTGAGCGCCGAGCAGGTCGGGGAGCATCTCGTGGGGTGTGCCGCGCACGGGGTGCAGGGCGGCTTCCACGCGATCGGCGACGCGGCGATCGGCACGGTGCTGGCCGGGTTCGGGTATGCGGCGGCGAAGGTGGGTGTCGAGCGGCTGCGGGCCGGGCGGCACCGTATCGAGCATGCGGAGCTGCTGGACAAGGCGGCGATCGCGAAGTTCGTCGAGTACGGCATCGTCGCGTCGGTGCAGCCGGCGTTCGACCGGCTGTGGGGCGGCGAGACCGGCATGTATGCGCAGCGGCTCGGGGCGGTGCGGTCCCTGGCGGCGAACCCGATCGGGTCGATGGCCGGGGTCGGGGTGCTGCTGGCGTTCGGGTCCGACAGCCCGGTGACGCCGCTGGACCCGTGGGGGTCGTGCCGGGCGGCGATGCGCCACCACAACCCGGTGCAGCGGATCGGGGCGAAGGCGGCGTTCGCGGCGCACACCCGCGGCGGCTGGCGGGCCGTCGGCGTCGACGACGAGGGTGTCCTGAACCCGGGCGGGACGGCGACGTTCACCGTGTGGGACACGACGAAGACCCTCACCGGGGTCCTGACCGGCGACGACACGCCGGCGGCCCGCACGACCGTGCTGGCCGGGACCGGGATCTGGACGACCTGAGCAGGAGGAGACGGTGGTGGCAGGGAAACTCGGCCTCGACCCGGCGGTGGTCGCCCGGGCGCGGGCGCTGGCGGCTGAGGCGGGCCGGCCCGTCGTGGACCTCGCCCGGACCCACACCACCGTCGCCGTGGAACGTGCGACCCTGCGGCTGGCCGGGGTCGAGGGCGCCGACCCGGACGGTATCCCGTGGGTGAACCGGCTCGTGGACGCGGTCGTCGCCGACATCGGCCTCGAGCACGGGGTGCTGGGGCCGGTGTTCGACGCGCTGATCGGCGACGGGCACGCGGACGTGACGCTGCTGGCGCAGAAGGCGGCGGCCGGCAGTGTCCGGTTTACGGTGCCGTCGACGCGGCGGGCCCGGCGTCCGGCGGCGGCCGCGGTCCGGCGGGGGATCGCCCGGATCGACCGGCGCCGCCGGGAACGGGAGCGGCTCATCGGCCGGCTCGGTGACCCGCCCCGCCGGCCGTGGATCTACCTGATCGTCGCGACCGGCGACATCTACGAGGACATCCCGCAGGCGCAGGCGGCGGCCCGGGCCGGCGCGGACGTGATCGCGGTGATCCGGTCGACGGGGCAGTCGCTGCTGGACTATGTGCCGGAGGGCGCGACCCGGGAGGGGTTCGCGGGGACGTACGCGACGCAGGAGAACTTCCGGCTGATGCGCGCCGCCCTCGACGAGACGTCGCGGGAGGTGGGCCGGTACGTGCGGCTCACGAACTACGCGTCGGGGCTGTGCATGCCGGAGATCGCGGCGCTGGCCGGGCTCGAGCGGCTCGACATGATGCTCAACGACTCGATGTACGGGATCCTGTTCCGCGACATCAACCCGATCCGCACGTTCGTGGACCAGCGGTTCTCGCGGCAGATCCACGCCCGGGCCGGGATCATCATCAACACCGGCGAGGACAACTACCTGACGACCGCCGACGCCGTCGACGCCGCCCACACGGTGACGGTGTCGCAGCTGCTCAACGAGTACTTCGCGCGGGAGGCCGGGCTGCAGACGTGGCAGCTGGGGCTCGGGCACGCGTTCGAGATCAACCCGGATCTGCCGGAGTCGTTCCGGCTGGAACTCGCGCACGCGCTGCTGGCCCGGGAGCTGTTCCCGGGGGCGCCGCTGAAGTGGATGCCGCCGACGCGGCACATGACCGGGGACGTGTTCCGGGGCAACCTCCTCGACGGGTTCTTCAACCTCGCCGGGGCGCTGACCGGGCAGGGGATCCTGCTGGTGGGGATGATGACGGAGGCGGTCGTCACGCCGTGGCTGTCCGACCGGGACATCGCGCTGCAGAACGTCCACTACGTGCTGCGCGCCGCCGGGAACCTCCACGAGGATTTCGTTCCCGGCCCGTTCATTCAAGGACGGGCGGCGACGGTACTGGCCGAGGCGGTCGAGCTGCTGGAGCGGATCGGCGGGCAGGGGCTGCTCGACGCGATCGGCGAGGGCACGTTCGGGATCATGCGCCGGCCCGCCGACCGTGGCAAGGGCCTCGACGGGGTCGCCCGCCGGGCCGCGGACTACTGGAACCCCGCCGAAGCGCTGCTCACCGGGAGGCCGTGATGCACGAGGTCGTCCGCCCCTACGGCGACACCACCGGCGACGGGATGATCCAGGTGTCGTTCACGCTGCCGCTGCCGGCCGGGAAACGCGGCGAGGGTGCCGCCCTGCAGCTGGCCGGGAAGATGGGTGTCGACCCGGCGATGGTCGTGCACGCCCGGCCGATCGGTGAGCAGCACACGTTCTTCGTCGTCTACGGCCGGGTCAACCATCTCGTCGAGCCCGGGAAGGTCGTCGTCGCCGAACGCGACTATCCGCTGCTGTCACCGAAGGACGTCAACGCCGCCGTCCGGGCCCGGCTGCGGCGCAAGCTCGTCGTCGTCGGGGCGTGTATCGGCACCGACGCGCACACCGTCGGCATCGACGCGATCCTGAACGTGAAGGGCATCGCCGGGGAGAAGGGCCTGGAGTACTACCGGGAGCTGCGGGTCGTGAACCTCGGCGCGCAGGTGTCGGTGCCGGACCTCGTCGCCGCGGCGGTGGCGGAGAAGGCCGACGCGGTCCTGGTGTCGCAGGTCGTCACCCAGCGCGACGCCCACCTGCACAACGTCCGGGCGATGTCGGCCGCGTTCCGGGAGGCGTTCCCGGCCGCGCGGCGGCCGCTGCTCGTCGCCGGCGGCCCGAGGTTCGACGAGCTGGCCACCGCCGAGCTCGGCGTCGACCGGATCTTCGGCCGCGGGACCACCCCCCGCGAGGTCGCCTCGTACCTCGCCCACACGATCCGGAGCCGCTGATGGACACTCTCGCCGGGACGACCGTGGTGCACCGCCGGTATGTGCCGTACGCGCACGCCCACTACGGCGGGAACCTCGTCGACGGCGCCTACAGTCTCGGGCTGTTCGGGGACGCGGCGACCGAGCTGTGCATCCGCACCGACGGCGACGAGGGCCTGTTCGCCGGGTACGAGGCGGTGACGTTCCACGCGCCGGTCCACGCCGGTGACGTGGTGGAGGTGACCGCGACCGTGACCCGGCAGGGCAACCGGTCCCGGACCGTCGCGTTCGCCTGTCATGTCACGTGCCGGGCCGACCCGGCGCGGGGCCCGTCGGCGGCGGCGGTCCTGGACCCGCCCATTTTGGCGGTGTCGGCGACCGGGACCGTCGTCGTTCCGTGAGGGTCGCGTGCGTCGACGTCGGCTCCACGGACACGAAACTCGCCGTCGTCGACACCCGGACCGGGGCGCTGGTGTCGAGCGCGACGCATCCGACGACCCTCGGCGGTGACGTCCTCGACGGCGTCGACGCGCTGCTGGCCGGCGCGGGGCCGGTCGGTCACGTGTACTGCTGCTCGTCGGCGGGTGGCGGGCTGCGGCTCGGGGTCGTCGGGTTCGAGGCGCTGGTGTCGGCGGACGCCGCGTACCGGGTGGCGTTGTCGGCGGGGGCTCGGGTCGTGCACACCACGACGGGGCTGTTGACGGCGGCGGCGGTGCGGGAGCTGCGGGCGGCGCGGCCCGACGTGCTGCTGCTGTGCGGCGGGACCGACGGCGGTGACGCGGACACGGTCGTGGCGAACGCGCGGCGGCTCGCGGCGGCCCGCTGGCGGGTGCCGGTCGTCGTGGCCGGGAACGCCGACGCGCAGGCGGAGGTGATGGCGGTGCTGGCCGGGCTGCCGGCGGTCGCGGCCGGCAACGTGCTGCCGCGGATCGGGGTCACCGCCCCGGACTCGGCCCGGGCCGCGATCCGGGACCTGTTCATCCGGCACGTCATCGGCGGGAAGCGGCTGTCGCGGGGGCCGCGGTTCGCGCGGCTGGTGTCGGCGGCGACCCCGGACGCGGTCCTCACCGGTGTCGGGGTCCTGGCCCGGGCCGGCGGCGGGGATCTGCTCGTCGTGGACGTGGGCGGGGCGACCACGGACGTGTATTCGGCGCTGGAGCCCGGTGAGGCGCCCCAGGACGCTGTTGCGGGGGTGTCGTGGCATCTGCGGACCGTCGAGGGTGATCTGGGCGTGCGGTGGAACGTGGAGGGCATCCGGGCGGCGGCCGTGCGGGAGCGGGTCGCGGCCGGCGACGGCCCGCTGGGGCTGGCGGCGGCCGCGGTCACGATCGCGGTGCGGCGTCACTCGCGGGCGGGACGCGACCTGCGACACGTGTCGACGGTCGTGGCGTCCGGGGGTGTGTTCCGGCATGCTGAACCCGGTGCCGCTCTGGCGGCCCTCGCCCCGGCGCTGCACGACCACGCCGGCGGCTGGGCGTTGCCGCGCGCACCCCGCACCACCGTCGACACCACCTACATTCTCGCCGCCGCCGGGCTCATCGCCGCCGACCATCCCGACGCGGCCCTCACGCTCTGTGCCGGCCTCGCACGGTGACCGGCCGGCGACAGCCGGTCAGCTGCCGGGTGAACCGGCACCGACACGCCAACACGACACGCCGCCCGGGTGAAATCCATCCCCCGGGGCGGTTGACATCGCCCCCGAGCGTGCGCGTAACGTCCTTGCGTCCTACTTCGGGAAGGATGACCGCGGTTCGCTACTCCGCAACGCCCAACAGGCCGGACGTCCTCGTCAACCGGCGAGACGCCCCCGGCCACAGCGGGCGGGGGTCGGCGGGGGCTGCGAACGGGCATCCACCGGTGTATGGGCAGGGGGGATCACGCGACCAGTAGACAACGGCACGCGCACGGGCAGCCAGCCTCGTGCCGCGCCGGAACGAAGGCCGCGCACGAACGTCACTGCCGCACCGGCCGGACACAGGGCCTGGGAGCGCGGGGCGCGACTACGGTCGCGCCCCCATTTCAGTTCGCGCCCGGGCAGCCGCAGGGTCCGCGGCCCGAACGTCACCATCTCCGGGCCCGGCTCGGCCTGCCGGGTCGGGCCGGGCCCGGAGCCCCGCGCCCCGAAAATTGCGGCGATGACCCCGCGATTCCACGTTCGAGCGACTTACCCCGCATAATGGGCGCCGCAAGCCGCAAGCACGGTCGGACGACTCGGGGATGGCGCAGGTGACGTTGGTCGAACCAGACGCAGCCGCACCACCCGCGGCAGCCGACGTGCCGCGGCCCGTCCCGGGTCCCGCGCTGCCGACGTGGGCGGCGCTGCTCGCCGCCGCCGTCGCCGGCGGGGCGATGCTGGTCGCGTTCCCGCCGTACGGGCTGTGGTGGGCCGCGCCGGCCGCTGTCGCGCTGCTCGCCATCGCCGTGCACGGGCGGCGGCCGCGCGGCGGGTTCTGGCTCGGCGCCGTCACCGGGGCGCTGTTCTTCACCCCGCTGCTGTCGTGGACGAACCTGCACACCGGCATGGTCCCGTGGCTGCTGCTGTCGGTGCTGGAGACGCTGTACTTCGGGCTCGTCGGCGCCGCCGGGGCCTGGATCAGCCCGCTGCTGCGCCGCAACGGCGGGTGGGCGTGGCCGGTCGCCGTCGGCGCGCTCTGGGTCGCGCAGGAGGCGCTGCGGGACCGGACCCCGTTCGGCGGGTTCCCGTGGGGGCGGCTCGCGTTCAGCCAGGACACGTCGCCGCTGCTGCGCCTCGCCGCGGTCGGCGGGGCGCCGCTGGTGTCGTTCGCCGTCGCGCTCATCGGCGGGCTCGCCGCCTACGCGGTCCTGCGCGGCATCAGCGCCGGGACCGACGCCCGCCGGGCCGTCGCACCCCTGGCCGCGGTCGTGGCCGGGTGCGCCGTGGCCGGGGCGGCCGCGGCGGTACCACTGGGCAGTCCCGGCGGCGAATCCGTCTACGTGGCCGTGGTGCAGGGCAACGTGCCCCGGCTCGGGCTCGACTTCAACGCCCAGCGGCGGGCGGTCCTCGACAACCACGTGCGGGCCACGATCGCCCTCGGCGACGCGGTGAAGGCCGGCGCGCGGCGGCCCGACCTCGTCGTGTGGCCCGAGAACGCCAGCGACATCGACCCGCTGCGGCAGACCGACGCCGGGCTGCTCATCGACCAGGCCGCGGACGCCGTCGGCGCGCCGATCCTCGTCGGGGCCGTGCTGTACAGCCCCGAGACCGGGGTCGAGAACGCCGGGCTCGTGTTCAACCCCGGCCGCAGCCTCGGCGACCCCGTCCAGAAGTACGTCAAACGCCACCCGGTGCCGTTCGCCGAGACCATCCCGCTGCGCGGCATCGCCCGGATGGTGTCGAAAGAGGTCGACCGGGTCACCGACATGACCGCCGGGACGAAACCCGGCGTCCTGCAGGTCGGGCCGGCGACCGTCGGGGACGTCATCTGCTTCGAGGTCGCCTACGACGGGATCGTCCGCGACACCGTCACCGGCGGCGGGCAGATCCTGGCCGTGCAGACGAACAACGCCACGTTCAACGAGTCCGAGGCCCGCCAGCAGCTGGCCATGGTGCGGCTGCGGGCCGTCGAACACGGCCGCGACGCGCTCATGGCCTCCACCGTCGGGATCTCCGCGTTCGCGGGCCACACCGGCACCACCAGCGGCGAGACCGAGTTCGACAAGCCCGGGGTGATCCTCGCCGAGCTGCACCTGGGCACAGAACGTACGCTTGCAACAAGGCTGGGAGCGATCCCCGAATATGTGATCGCCGCCCTCGCCATGGCACTGATCGCCGCCGCCCGGATCGGGCGGAGGCGCCGCACCACGGTTACCGACATCACCCACACTGCCGAGCCAGGCATCAAGGAGGACCTGTGAGTACACCCGACCGAGGCGTGAACCAATACCCCGGAGTCGGCAGGGTCCTCGTCATCATCCCTACCTACAACGAGGCCGACAACATCCGGATCATCGTCGACCGGGTCCGTAAGGCCACCCCGGCCGTCGACATCCTCATCGCCGACGACAACAGCCCGGACGGCACCGGCGACATCGCCGACGAGCTCGCCGGCAGCGACCCGGCCGTGCACGTCATGCACCGTGCCGGGAAGCAGGGCCTCGGCGCCGCGTACATCGCCGGGTTCAACTGGGGCACCGAACGCGGCTACGACGCCGTCGTGGAGATGGACGCCGACGGGTCCCACGCCCCGGAGGAGCTGCCGAAGCTCCTCGACGCGCTCGCCGACAACGACGTGGTCCTCGGCTCGCGGTACGTCAAGGGCGGCAAGACCGTCAACTGGCCGTTCCACCGGCAGGCGATCTCCCGCACCGGCAACGTGTACGTGCGGATGGCGCTCGGCATGCACCTGCGCGACGCGACCGGCGGCTACCGGGCGTACCGGACCCCGGTCCTGGGCAAGATCGAGCTGGACACGATCGCGTCGCACGGGTACTGCTTCCAGGTCGACCTGGCGTGGCGCTCCGTCAAGGACGGGTTCCGGGTCGCCGAGGTGCCGATCACGTTCACCGAACGCGAACGGGGCCAGTCGAAGATGAGCTCCTCCATCGTTCGTGAGGCACTGTGGAAGGTGACCGTGTGGGGCACCGCCGCCCGTTGGAACGCGCTCAGGCGTGCCGTGGCCGGCAACGGCCCGGCCAAGGGCAGCGACCAGGGGCGCTGAGGAGGGGACGGAACTGATGCGAGGGCTCGGCTGGGCGGCAATCGGCGCGTTCCTGCTGGTGATCGCCGAGATCACCGTGTTCGTGCTGGTCGCCCAGGCGATCGGCTGGGGCCTGGCCATCGTCATCGGCGTGGCCACCATGATCCTCGGGTGCATGCTGGTCAAGCGGGAGGGGGTCCGCGCCTGGCGGCGGTTCCGGGCCACCCTCGCCGACGGCCGCCCCGCCGGCGGTGAGGTCACCGACGGCCTCACCGGCCTCATCGGCGCGCTGCTGCTCATCGTCCCCGGGTTCATCACCGACGCCGCCGGGCTGCTGCTGCTCGTCCCGCCGGTCCGCGGGTTCACCGGCCGGCAGGTCCGCCGCGTCGCCGAACGCCGCATCTCACCCGCCGCGGCCGGGGACCTGTTCGGCCCGCGGGTCGTGCGCGCCGAACGCGGCCCCGTCACCACCCCCGCCCCCGGCGACACGCCCAGCATCAGCGGCGACGTCGTCGAGGGCGAGATCGTCGACCCGCCGGCCCGGTGAAGGCCTCCCCGGTCACCGTCGCCGCCCTCGCCGCCGACCTCGCCGAACGGGCCCGCACCACCGCCGGGACGCACCCGGCCCGGGTCGCCGTCGACGGGGCACCCACCGCCGGCACCGCCGATCTCGCCGAAGCCGTTGCAGGTGTACTGCACGATGCCGGCGTCTTCGCCCTGCACGTGCCCGCCGGAGGGTTCCTCCGCGCGGCGTCGCTGCGCCTCGAACGGGGCCGGACGAACCCCGACGCCTACTACGAGGACTGGCTCGACCTGCGCGCCCTCACCCGCGAGGTGCTGACCCCCGCGGGGCCGGGCGGCACCGGCAGGGTCCTGCCGTCGCTGTGGGACCCGGTGCTGGACCGGGCCACCCGCGCCGCCTACGCCGACGTCCCGCCGCACGGGGTCGTGATCGTGTCCGGGGTGTTTCTGCTCGGCGCCGGCCTCGACTTCGACGTCGCCGTCCACCTCATGCAGAGCGACGCCGCCCTCACCCGCCGGCTCCCGGCCGACCTGGCGTGGACCGTGCCCGCATACGGGCGCTACCGGGACGAGGTCATGCCCGAATACCAGGCCGACGTCGTCGTACGCGCCGACGACCCCGCCCACCCCGCGCTCGTGACCGCCATCTGACCTGCAGGTTCGGCTCTGCGCGGACGGAACTGGCAGCGGCTCTCGTGACCGCCGTCTGACCTGCGGGTTCGGCTCTGCGCGGACGGGGCTGGCAGTGGCGTGATCAGGGACTACCGTCGGATGCGTGAAGACGTTCTGGCTGGACCGCGACCATGATCGGTACGAGGAACTCGTCGCCTCCGCCCCGAACGCCTTCGCCTACAGCCTCGGCGACATCGCCCCCGTCACGTTCGCGTGCACCGCCTGGACGTTCGCCACCCCGCCGATCCTCGACCCCGGCTACGTGCGCTGGCACCGGCGCGTGCTGTCCGCCACCTGCGCCCGCAACCCGTTCGACGGCGGGCTCACCGCCCGGGTCGAGCTCGTCTCACCCCTGCCCGCCGAGCTCACCACCACCCGCGCGTGGTGGCGCGACCGGGGCTGGCGCGGCTGGCCCGAACTGTTCGGGCAGTTCGTCCAGCCCACCGACCGGGACCTGAGCCGCTACCCGCACCTGCGCACCACGCTGCTCATCGAGGCGCCGCTGCCGCTCGAGGGGCTGCCGGAGACCCCGGACGCGGACGCCGCGCCGCAGGATGTGGTCGCCGCGGCGGCGCGGGCCGTGACCGTGCTCGTCCGGGACCTGTCCGACCTTGTCGGGCCGGTTCTGCAGCAGCTCGATCCGGACCGCGCCGTCACCTGACCGGCGTGCCCCCGTCGGCTTACTTCTCCGGTCCGGACCGCCACCTTTCTGGGCGGTGACCGTGGCTCGTCCGTTACCTGAGTGGCGTGCCGGCGCGGGGCTTTTCGTAGGGCGGAATCCCTCTTGCCCTTTCGCGGGTGAATTGGGAAGGTTCATTCCCGTGGAAGTACGCCCACTGACACCCGGCGAATGGCAACTCAAACGGGACCTGCGGCTCAGCGCCCTCAAGGACAGCCCACACGCCTTCGCCAGCACCTGGGCCCGCGAGACCAAACGCGGCGAGGCCGACTGGCGCACGTGGCCCGCGGGCGGCGCCTTCTTCGCCGCCTTCGGCCCCCTCCCGCCCTCCCAGCCCCGCGTCTCGCCACCGCCTGCCGCCGCCCGGCACGACCCGCCAGACTCGCGCGGTGTGCTCCCGGCCTCGGGGATGCCGCTCGGGATCGCCGCCGACCGGCATGACCCGTCCGCGTGTGTGGTGCCGCTCGGGATCGCGGGTGCCTGGGTGGCCGCCGCCGACCCGGCCACGACGCATCTGATCAGCATGTGGGTCGTACCCGCCGCCCGCGGCCGCGGCATCGCCGCCCATCTCGCCGACGCCGTGACCAGATGGGCCCGCGACCACGGCCACGACACCGTGGAACTCGAGCTCGCCTGCGGCAACACCGCCGCCATGAACGCCTACCTACGCTGCGGTTTCACCCCGGCGGACCGCGAGCCCTTCACCGCCGGCGGGACCGTCCTGACCCGCCCGGCCCACGCTGTAATCGGCTGACTACATGGCGTGCACTCTCTGGCCGAACGGGTGATGCGGTTCGCGAGATTTGCGGCTTTTCGCTACATAGTGTGATCGCGTCATCACGATACGAGGGGGAGTCACGATGCGAAACGCACAGCGAATCCTGGCCCTGGGCGCCATGACCCTGACCGCCGGCGCGGTCCTCGGCATGACCGCCACAGCCGCCAGCGCGTCCACCGAGGCAGGCCGCCAGGCGACCGCCGCAAAGCCCGGCCCGCACGACCACGACGGCGACCGCAACGGCAACTGGAACGGCCGCCGCGACCCTGTCCGGACCTGGATCGCCGGCCGCTACAACACCAAGAAGACCTGCCAGTTCTTCGCGTGGGTCGGCGAGCAGCGCGGCCGGTTCGACGACGGCACCTGCGTCCCCGCATTCAACGGCCGCCGCGGCGGCTCGTGGCTGCTCATCGCCAAGGACTACGGCCACCGCGGCCACCGGTAGGACGAGTTCGGCAGCCGTACGGGCGGTCCCCCAGCTGGGAGGCCGCCCGTACCGCTGCGCCCAGTCCCCGGCCATCGACGTGGTGCCCGGGCAACGCCGTCCGGATCTCGTGCACGGTGAGCTTGCTCGTCCCGCTCTTCTCGGCCCCGCGCTTGGGTAGCTGTCACCAGCCCCAAAGTTACTGACGGGTAGATTTCTGACTGGTCCCGGCGGTCTGGTCAGGCGCTCGCCGTCGCTGCGGTGGTCGTTTCGTCGTGCTCGCGCAGCAGGCGCAGGATCGTCGCGGGGGACGGGTGCTGTCCTTTCTTCTTCCCCTTGGTGATGACCAGTTGCGAGGCGATGTCGCGCAGGCTCATCTCTTGGCTGCGCAGGTGCAGTGCCATGGACAGCATGTGGTCGTCGGTGACGCTGGCACCGCCGATGCTTTTGCCCCGGGTGCGAGCGCGCGAGCTGACGCCCGAGGACGGTCTCGATTCCCTGCTGGCCCGCGCCGACAAGACGCTTACCGGACCAAGACGACGGGCGCGACCGGACCAGGTGGGGTTGACCTAGCTAATTATTACTGCAGGTATTACCTCAGCGTGCTCCCTCAGGTTATAGTCGCCGGGTGAACGTACCGACGACGCTGCTGGGGCTGCTCGAACCGGAGCCCAGCCATGGATATGAACTCAAGCGCGAGTACGACTCGATGTTCGGTGGCGGGCGTCCGTTGCCGATCGGGCAGGTCTACGGAACCCTGTCTCGGCTCGAACGTGACGGACACATCGAGGTCCAGGGCGTCGCGCCCGGCGGAGGGCCGGAGCGCAAGCGCTACGTCATTACGCCGACCGGTGTGTCGCGGCTGCAGCAGTGGCTGGAATCCCCCGAGCAGCCGGAGCCGCACCTGCAGGCAGTGCTGTTCGTCAAGGTCGTCCTCGCGCTGATGTCCGACCGGCCGGCGAAGGCCTACCTCAACGCCCAGCGCACGGCGCACCTCGCGCGGATGCGTGAACTGACCGCGATACGCAAGTCGGATCGGCTGAGCAAGTCCCTGCTGGCCGACTACGGCCTGTTCCACCTCGACGCGGACCTGCGGTGGATCGAGCTGACCTCGGCCCGCCTCGACCAACTCAGGAAGGAGTTCGCCCGATGAACGTGCCGATCCTGGCCGCGCACGCGGTCACAAAGTCGTTCGGCCCCACCCCCGCCCTGCGCGATGCCAACCTGAGCGTGACCGCCGGGGAGGTCCTAGCGATCATGGGACCGAGCGGTTCGGGCAAGTCGACGCTGCTGCACTGCCTGGCCGGCATCCTGAGCCCCGACAGCGGTGAAATCGTCTTCGACGGGCAGCGGCTCGGCACCCTGTCGGAGAACGCACGGACACTGGTGCGTCGGGACCGGTTCGGATTCGTGTTCCAGTTCGGCCAACTCGTTCCGGAACTGCCCGTCCTGGAGAACGTGATGCTGCCGCTGCTGCTGGGCCACACCTCGCGGCGGGTGGCGCGAAACGCGGCGACGGCGCTGCTGGACCGGCTGGATCTGCAGGGACTGCACCGGCGGCGGCCCGGCGAACTGTCCGGCGGCCAGGCGCAGCGGGTCGCGGTGGCGCGCGCGCTGGTCACCCGACCGTCGGTGGTGTTCGCCGACGAACCAACCGGATCATTGGACTCCCACGCCGGACAGAACGTCATCGACCTTCTCGTGGCCTCGGCTCGGGAACAGGGCGCGACCGTCGTGCTGGTGACGCACGACGCCCGCGTCGCGGCCTGCGCGGACCGCGAGGTCCTCGTCAGCGACGGCGAGGTCACCGACTATGCCGCCGCACCGGCAATTGAGCACCACGGGATGGGTACGCGATGATCCTCCTTGCGATCCGGCTGGCCATCGCGGGTGGACGCGAGCAACTCGTCCGCCTCGTGGTGACCGCGGTCGGTGTCGGGCTCGGCGTGGTGCTGCTGCTGCTCGCCGCAGTCACGTTCCCCGCGTTCAAGGCCCATGAGGCACGCGCCGGATGGACCGACACGTCAGCGCACAACGCCCAGCCGGCGCAGGACGAGAGCCGCACCGACCCGCTGCTGTGGCGGATGCGCGACGACGGCTTCGCCGGCCGCGACCTGTTGCATGTCGATGTCGCCCCGCTCGGTCCGCACAGCCCTGTGCCACCGGGTATCAGCCGCCTACCCGGGCCGGGTGAGCTGGCCGTGTCACCGGCGCTGCGCCGGCTCATGACCGACGTACCGGCCGCCCAACTCGCCAACCGGTTCCCGGGCCGGATCGTGGCCACCGTCGGTCGGGCCGCGCTGCAGGCACCCGACTCGCTCGTGATCTTCGTCGGATACGACCCCGACCACCTGACCGGGCAACCGGGTGTCATTCAGGTCCGCAGCATCGAGGGCGCACCACGCAACGCTGCACCGACGCGCTTCGGTCGGGTCATCATCGGCATCGGCGGCGCAGCCCTGCTCCTGCCGATCCTCGTGTTGATCGGCTCGGCCACCCGACTGGCCGCCGCCCGCCGCGAACAGCGACTTGCCGCGATGCGCCTGGTCGGCGCCCTGCCGCGACAGATCCGGGCGATCGCCGCGATCGAGGCCACCCTGTCCGCGCTGTGTGGAACCGCGCTCGGCTTCGCCGGATTCGCTGTCGCCCGGCCCTACGCGGCCCGCACCGACATGGACGGGTCGCCGTTCTTCCCCGCCGACCTGCACCTCGCCTGGTCGTCTGCGGTGCTGGTCGGTCTCGGTGTGCCCGCGCTGTCAGCGCTGGCCGCCCTGGTCTCGCTGCGCGCCGTGCAGATGTCTCCGCTCGGCGTTACCCGCCAAGCGACCAGGAAGCCGGCCGCGTGGTGGCGGATCCTCCCCCTCACCGCCGGAGTGATCGGCTTCGTGGTCACCCTGCCCATCCTGACCACCACCGAGGGCGACGGCGCCCTGTGGCTCCTTGCCGCCGTCATGGCACTGCTCATCATCGGCATCGTGATCGTCGGACCCTGGCTGACCACGGGCGTCGGCAAGGTACTCATCTGGGTCGGTCGGCGGGCTCCCACGACACTGGCCGGGCATCGTCTGACCGCAGACCCGTCCGGGAGCTTCCGGTCGATCAGCGGTCTTGTCCTGGCCGTCTTCCTGGTGACCCTGATCAGCGCCCTGTCGGCGGCAACCCTCGCCCGCCTGCCGGACCCGGGCCGCATCGTGCTTCCGGCCGGCACAGTCGGCACCGAGTTCGGCGACCAGCACGCCGTACCGCTGTCCGCCGAGCGAACCAGCGCCCTCATCGCACAGTTACACGCGATCGCCGGTGTAACCGCCGTCGTCGACCTCCGCACCAGCGCCAGCTCGTTGCCCGCGAACCGCAACGACCCAGTGCGCGTCCTCACCCGCTGCGCCAACCTGCGCGCCGCCGCGCTGGCCGACTGTCCGGACCCGGCCGGCACCGTGTCAGTCGACGCCCGCGGCCTGGCCAGCGGCGACGTACGCGACGTTCGCACCGACGCCACCGCCCGTGCCGACTCACTACCTATGCTCGGGCTGCTGGTGACCACCGACGCCAGTGTCAGCGCCATCGAATCGGTGCGGACCGCGATCGAGTCCGCTACCACCGATGACGCACCGACACTGCCGTGGACGACCACCGAGCTCAAGGGACTGAACAACCGCCAGGTAGACCGGATAACCAGCATAGCCAACAGCATCCTGCTCGTCACCCTGGTGATCGCCGGGTTCAGCCTGGCCGTGTCCGTCACCGGCGGCCTGGTCGAACGCAAACGACCCTTCGCGCTGCTCAGGCTCGCCGGAATGCGCTCCCGCGAATTGTCCCGGGTGCTGATCGTCGAGACCGCCGCACCCCTCATCGGCATCGCCGGCACGAGTGTCATGCTCGGGCTCGCCGTCGCGGCCGACGTGCTGCGCGTCAACCACATGCCGTGGGTACCACCAGGTGCCAGCTACTGGTGGACCCTCGCCGCCGGACTCACCACCGCGCTCGCGGTGGCGCTCGCGGCCACCATCCCACTGCGACGCATCACGTCCCTGGAAACAGCACGTTTTGAATAGCCACCACCAAAGGAAGTAACGGGCAAGACGTGGCTGTCGACGATCACGCCGTCGTGGTGGCGGGCTGGGCGGCAGCGTCGTGCGGGGCGGGATAAGGTGCCGGGCCGCGGGTGTAGTCGAGCCGCTCGTCCATTTTCAGGACCCACCGGCCGTAAAGTGCCACATGGGACCAGAACAGCGGGGTCAGGGCGCGCCGGTCTTCGTCGGTCATACGGTCGGCCCACTGTGGTTCGGACAGCACGTGGTCGATGAGCCTGGTGTTGATCAACACCAGGGAGGACTGCAGCAGGTGCAGGGCGAGCATGGAGATCTCCTGGTGCTCGCGGTCCGGGCCGGTCAGCTCGGCGTCCTTGCCGTAGAAGATGGCGGTGTTGCCGCTGTTCCACTGCTCGACGACCTGCAGCCCGCCGTGGATCTCGCGGCGCAGCGCCTCGGATGACAGGTACTCGCAGATGAAGATGGTGCGGATCGCCCGGCCGAGTTCCTCGATCGCCAGGTAGGTGGGGTGCTTGGGGCCGTTGCGGGTGAACCGGCGCAGCACCTGCTCGGCCTCGGCGGTACCCAGCTGCAACGCCCGCGCGTATTTGATCATCTGGTCGTACTGCTGATTGATCAGGTCCCATCGGATCGGCCGGGACAGCACCGTCTCCAGCCCGGCGTAGGTGATGCCGTCGCCGGGCCGGTACAGCCGTGCCGAGCCGATGTTCTTCAGCCGGGGCAGCAGCCGGTAGCCGAGTAAATGACAGAACGCAAACCCGACGATGCTGGCGCCGTGCGTATCGGTGTAGTTCGCCTCGATCGCCGAGTCAATGTCGGCAGAGTGCCGGATCAGGCCCTCCATCATCGCCGCGACCTCGGACGACGAACAGGTCTTAACCTGCGAATACACGCAGACACTCTTCCGCTCGACGTGCCAATAGATCATGACTCCGGGCCCGCCGTATCGGGCATGCCACTCAGTGTTGAGATTCGCGTCCCACGATCCAAACTTCTTCGAATCCGAGGCGCAGGCCGTCCCGGTTCCCCACCAGCGCGGGTCACGGCTGGCGAAGGTGTCATTGACCACCGACGCGACCGCCCCGCGCAGCCCGTCGCGGTTGACGTACAGATTGCGGGTCCGGCGCAGCTGCGCTTCGCTCAGACCATGGTCACCGGCCGCGGCAATCCGCTTCACCCCGACGTTGGTGCCAAGCCCATACAGAACGAGTAGGAGTCTGACCCGCAGCTCGTGGCGGCTGAGATGCTCCCGCGACGCCAGCGACGTGAACTCGGCGTCGCAGCCGGTCAGCCAGAACGTCTCCTTGGCGATGTCGAGCAGGTCGACCACACCCCACCGGCGCACCAGCTCGGCCTTCAAGGCGGCCAGCGTCGGCGGTTCGGGCAGCGCGGCCAGCCGCGGCACCGAGATCCACACCTGGTTGCGGCGGGTGGTGACCCGGACCCCGCCAGTGGTGCCGTCGCGCAGTCCCGCCGCCAGTCCGGCCAGCGCCGCGTCCAGGCGGGACTTGACGGTGTCGGTGAACACCGTCGGGTCGGTCGGCTGGGCGATCTCGGCGTAGTGCATGTCGCGGGCCAGGTCGAAGTCGCGCGGCAGGTCGGCCTCCGGGTCGCGCCACTTCGCCGCGCCGTCGACCCAGATCTCGCGGCGGCGGATCGCCGCCGACAGGGCGCTGAGCACGCACAACTCGTACGAGGTGCGGATCACCTTGCCAGATTTGTTGTATATCGCCTCCCGCCACTCGGCCGGCACCACCCCGTCGATCGGGATGACCTCGGCCGCGTCGTATGGCACTTTCGGCCGGTCGGCGTAGCGGCGCAGCAGGTCCAGGGCGTCCATCACCGGCCGGTAGGCGGTGTTGTTGCACCGGAAATCCATGCTGGAGAGCACCTGCGGCAGCATCCGCCGGTAGTAGTTGGAGTACGACGACTCCAGCACAGTGCGGACCTTGGCCTTCATCGCGTTCTTGTTCGCCTTGGCTTCGGCGACCAGCGCCCGCAACGTCTGTTCCCCGCCGTCCACCGCCGGATAGACCGCCTCCCGCACGGTGGCGTCGGGATGGTCGACGGCGGCCTCCGCGACCTTGAACAGGATGCCTTCCTTGCCCAGAACGCGGCGGATCTCCGCTTCCACCGTCTTGTTGACCTTGTTCACGGCGCGGGTGTTGATGGTCCGCACCAGCGTGATGAACAGGTCCACCAGCGAATCGGTCAGCTCAGTCTGCCTGCGCCAGCACAACGCCGCCAGCAAGGTCTGGCGTACCTCGTCGGCGTTGTCACGGCGCAACGCCGACGGGGCCACCAGCGCGGCCCGGTTGCGCCACAACGTCACCCGCCGTTCCGCGGCGTCGGTGAACAAGTCCGCCGGCAACCCGAGGCTGCGGACCCGGCGCAGCTTCGCCACCTCGTCCAGGAACGTGTCCAGCCCCGGCCGCCCCGGATCGGCCTTGATCTCGGCCAACAGTCCCGCCGCCCCCTGGGCCGGCACCTCGTCGTCAGCGCCCTCGTCGCGTTCTTCACCCTCGTCGTCGGCTGGGGCGACCAGCGCTTCGAGGCGGGTCACCGCGCCGGCGGCGGACAACCGGGCAACGGTCGTGGCGCAGAACTGGCCGTCCGCCGTCTCGGCCGCGCTGGCGATGATCCGGTCGGTGCGGCCCGGGGTCGGCGGCTCGATCCGCTGCGACCGGCACCGCAGCAGCAGGGCCTGACGTTGCCGGTCCGGGCTCAGCTCCGACGGGCAGACCTGCTCGGCCAGCCAGCCGGTCAACGCCTCGGCATCGGCGACCGTACACTCCCCGAACCGCAACGCCCGCCGGATCTGCGCCCGGTGGTACTCGATCGTGCTGCCAGTGAACCGGTACGTGCCGAACATCGCCGGGTCGACCTTCACCTGCCGGGCGACGAACTCGACCGCGGCCGCCGGAACCTCCCCGCCATGGCGGGGGAACCGGCCCTCGATCTCGAAAAACTTCAAGATCACGGCAAAGCCGAGTTTCGTCGGCCCGTACTTGTTCGCGATCAGGTCCCAATCGGCGTCGACCAGCGTCCACGCATCGATCAGATCTTCCAGACTCCACTCACGACGCACCGAGCCAGGCTGCCAGACACCCAGCACGCAGGCATAGACCTCCATCGGCATCGACCCGGCCTCGGTACGCTCACCCGCGAGCCGGCCCCGCGCAGGCCGCGACCATCGGGCAGATGAGCAGGAGGAACATCGTGACGCGTCGCTGGGTCCGCTTCGAACTACCGGTCATGGTCTGCGTCGACATCGACGATCACATCGAACACGAACAGGTCACCGCCGTCGTGCTCGGCGTCGAGCACGAGGCCATCACCCTGGCCCGCGACACCGAGGGCAACTACCTCATCTACGACGCCGACGCCAACCGCGTCAGCTACGACGATCCTGCCGCCCGCACCGCCCTGTCACTGGCCACCGACCGCAGCGCCTGGCCCGCCCGCGACACCTGGGAAGAAGGCCCCGACGCGCTCGACGACCCCTGGCTGTACGACGAAGGCGACACCGAGGAAGAAGACGACGACCCCGCCGACGACCTCGAACCACTCGACGACGACAGCACCCAGACAGGCAAGGCTGACACGCGGCCACAACCGCCGTAACTCCCTCACCCAAGCCCGAGAAGCCGGGGCCTCGCCGCACACCCCGAAATCTACCCATCAGTAATTTTGGGGCTGGCGACAGCTACCCAAGCGCGGGGCCTTCTCACGCGGCTCGAGGGCGTGCTGGTCGCCACCCACCGCAGTCTCTCCTCACGGCTCGAGGGCCTGCGGGGCGTCACCCGCCGCACCGGCCGCCGGATCAACACACCGCCGCAGCTCCTCTTCACCGCTCCACGGCGTGCCGGACGCCACCCACCACACCGGCCTGCGAGCGGCGCCGCCAGGCCAGCAACACCACACCCAGCGCAGCCGCCACCAGCTGCGTCCCACCAAGCCCCACCACCAACACCCACAGCGGCCACCCACTGAGCCCCGCGAACACCGCCGCCCCGATCGCGGCCGCCGTCAGCTTCACCCCGGACCCGAGCGTGAACACCTGCGTCCGAACCCGAGCAGGCGCCTCACTCGACCGCACCTGCAACACCGACGTGAACAGCGGTCCGTCGAACAGCCCCACCACCGCGAACAGCGCCACAATCCCGGCCCAGCCCGGCACCAGCGGCACCGCGGCAAGCCCAACCCCGGTCACCACCAGGCAGACGAACACCACCCGATGCGGCGCCACCCCGAGCGGCCACCGAGCCATCAGCAACGACCCGGCCAGTGCCCCGACCCCGATCGCCGTGACCAGC
Organism: Dactylosporangium sp. NPDC000244; assembly: GCF_040300725.1. Lineage (NCBI taxonomy): Bacteria > Bacillati > Actinomycetota > Actinomycetes > Micromonosporales > Micromonosporaceae > Dactylosporangium > Dactylosporangium sp. NPDC000244. The sequence continues at coordinate 21,789 of NZ_JBEPEH010000030.1, read as the reverse complement.
AGCCCACCACCGGCCGGATGCCCATGCTCGACACCGAGCAACACCGCAATCGACGCCATCATCCCGTGCCCGAACGTCGCGACACACGTAGCGGCGGTAACGGCGAGCAACGGCGGCGAAACGACAATCGCCCGGAACCCGGCCCGAAGATCCTCGACAAACGACCCGCGCGCCTCCCCGCCACCTCCAGCGGCCGGCACCTCGCCCCCGCCGCCTGCTCCAGCAGCCAGCACGGAAACGCCCTCGCCCTCGGCAGCTGCCGCCTCGACCTCGCCGCCTGCTCCGGCGGTCTGCACGTCAACGCTCCTGACCGGGGCAACTGGCGCGTCAACCCTGCTGCCACCTGCGGCAGCCGCCAGCTCGATCCCGCCACCTTCTCCGGCAGCCGGCTGCTCGCCCCTGCCGCCTCCTCCGGCGGCCGGCACCTCGACCCAGCCGCCCGCTCCAGCAGCCGGCATGTCAACCCCGCCGTGCGCGCCCTGCCGCGCTCGGCCCTCGCCGTCTCCTGCCCCCGCGCCTTCCACCGCCATGTCTGCCACGACCCCGGCCGGCGCAACTGCCATGGACGCGGCCTCAGCCCCAGTAAGGTCCACCAACGCCACCGCGGTCACCGCCGGCTCAACGCTGCGTCCTGGTTCCGCACCCCCGGCCGCCACCGGCAGCGCCCGCACCGTCAGCAACAACACCGCCGCACACAGGCACCCCGCCGTGATCACCACCGCCGCGACCGGCACCCCCACCGACACCGCGAGCGCCGCCCCCGCCGCCGGCCCGAAGATGTCCGCCACGTTGTACGTGGCCGCGTCCAGACCACGAACCCGCGCCCGGTTCTCCGGCGCGACCACATCATCGAGCCGACTCGAGAGCCCACCGAACACCATCGAGCCGCAACACCCGGCGACAAACGCCAGCACCAGCACGACCAGCTGCGGTACGTGACCAATCAGCGACAGAATGCCGCCGACGGCCGCGCCGAACCCGGCAACGAACCCCGCATGCACCAGCCCCGGATGCCGCGCACGGTCGGTGACCAGACCGACGAGCGGCCCGGCGAGCAGATGCGGCACCAGCAACACCGCGAGAATCAGCGACCCCTGCGCCGGACCACCGAACCGGCTGACCGACGCCAGCACGATCACGACCCCGGCACCGGAATCAGCTGTACGCGCCAGGGCCGCGGCGATCAGCAACCGAGCCGCACTCACCAGCCATCACCCAATCGGGTGCCTGCAATGCTGCGGAATGTAAGCATCACAGGCAGGATTTGGCCATGCATATTGCAGTGACCAACCGTGACGGCGCCATCGCCCTGGTGAGCATCCACGGCGCCATCGACATCAACACCGCCCCCGCCCTGCGCGACGCGATGCACCAGCTCCTCGAAGCCGGCCACACACGCATCGTGGTCGACCTTGCCGGCGTCGACTTCTGCGACTCCATCGGCCTCGGCACCTTCGCGTACACCCGCAATCACTGCGCCGCCTCCGGAGGCTTCCTGCGCCTCGCCGCCCCCTCGCCGTTCCTGGCCCGGCTGTTACGCACGGTCGGTCTGACCGGCCCGATCCCCGTGCACGCCACAGTCACCGAGGCACTCCAGCCCGCCCCCGCCGTGTAACCAACAGCGGGACCGACGGACGCGCCACGCAATCGCACAGCACTGCCGGCCATGCCAAGGTCAGGCACCCGGCAGACCTCCCCGCGCAGCGCCCTCTCACGTCGAACTCCCTCTCCCGGGCCGCGCCGCTCGGCCGACAACATGCCTCGGCCGCGCCGCGCACCCGGCGAACGGGCAGCGCCAGTTCGCCGGTACCCGGGCGCCGCGTGCCCCGTTCCTGGCCCCGGCCGTCCACAATCGGCGGGCGAAGTGCCGGTTGGCCTGGTCGACGCCGACGTGACCGGCGCTGGAGATGCGGGCAAGCAGTATCGGGCCGGCAGCGGCCCGCACGACCGGCACCATCAGGCGAAGTCGCGGATCCCCGCCAACGCCGATCACCAACGGCACCAATCGCCTGGGCGCCATCGGCGGGGACGGTCGAACCTGACTCTTGACTCCTGCAGAACTCGGCCACCGCGGTCATTCGCCGCTGGGCCAGTGCGCCGGCCGGTGAAGCCGCGCAGGCACCTTCGTCGAGGCGTCCCCGACAGCCGCATCCAGCTGCGACTGAATCAGGAACAAGGTGCCACTCAGATCGGCCCCGGACAGGTTCGCGCCACGAAGGTCAGCCCCGATCACATCGGCGTTGCCCAGATCCGCGCCCCGCAGATCGGCGCCGATGAGCAGTGCCCCGCGCAGATCGGCGCCGCGCAGATCAGTACCGCGCAACTTCGCCCCGATCAACTGCCGCCCGAGCACCGGCGCCACCGCCCGCCGCCCCGGCGAACCGGAACGTCGCCCCCGGCCCCGATCACGCCCCCGGCCATCGCGACCACCCACTGCCGGCCCCGTCGAGCCGACTGTGGACCCGCCCGCCCGGGCCGCCGGCCCGGTCACGCCAGCAGCAGGTCCGTCCGTGCCAGCCCCACCGAGCTCGCCAGCCTCACCGACCGCCGACCCGTCCGGAGCACGCTCACGGCCGCTACCGCCCTGCACCGGACGGTCACCAGGCTCCCCGGCGATACCCGCTCCCTGTTCGCGGCGGCTACCGGCATTCCGAGCGGCACCCCGGCCTTCCCGTGCAAGCCGGCTCGCCTCACGCAGTAGCGGCGCGATCCGCTCCCGGTGACGTTCCGCGATCTCAGGCGTCAGCTCCTCGGCGGCATCACGCAGTGACCGCGTAGACGACAGCGCGTCATCCAGCTCCGCGGCCAGCGGCGCGGCCCGGGGGAGCGAGCGCGCCTCGGTGAGGTACCACAGCAGCTCATGCAGAATCCGAACCGCACCGAACACCTCGAACATCCGCGGCGCCGACGCCGGATCGGCCCGCCAGTCACGGCCCGCCGCGACGACCTGCGCGACGTGCTGCCCGGCACCGAAACAGTCATAGACCGTGCAGCCGGTGAACCCGCGATCCCGCAGCCGCGTGTGAATCCCGCACCGGAAGTCCTCGCCCAGGTTCGGGCACGCGTGCCCGGCCGGCTTGTCGATCGCGAAGTCGGACGAGCGGGAGAACGCCGGGGCGACACAGCACAGTCCGAAACACTTGGAGCAATCGGCTCGCAGCTCTGGGTTCATGGTCCCTTCCTGTCCGGGCCGACGCTACCGCGCACACGGACCGCCGCAACATCATTACGGCCGCCGGGGCATCACAGGCGCTTGGTCCCACGGGAGCAAAGCCCGCTGATAACTACGGCCGAACGCCCTCACCTGCGAGTCCGCGCTGGGGACGGCGAAAAGCCCCGGCCGGGTCGGCCGGGGCTTTCGACAACGATCGAAGCTGTTACGCGGAACGACCGCGGCGCAGGCGAACCTCTTCGAGACGCTCGTTGAGGATGTCCTCGAGCTCGGCGATCGAGCGCCGCTCGAGCAGCATGTCCCAGTGCGTACGCGGCGGCTTGGCCTTCTTCTGCTCAGGCTCGCTGCCGTCGACCAGCCGCGCCACGCTCCCGTCGAACTTGCACTCCCAGGTCATCGGGACCTCGGCGTCGACGGCGAACGGAACCTCGAACTGGTGCCCCTTCGCGCAAAGGTATTCACGGGTCTGACGCGGAGCCAGCTCGGTGTTGCGGTCGGACTCGTAGCTGACGGCTCCGAGACGGCTGCCGCGCAGCATGCGCTCGCCCATGGTTGGTCTTCCCCTTCGAATCGTGTTGCGCTTCGCTGTAATCAACGACGCCACGTGGTCTGACGATTCCCACCGCGGGCGGGCAGATTACACGACCGACCTGGCGCTGCGGTAGGTTCGTCGCCGGGTCGGTACCCTGATTTTACGTTGGGTTTCAATGATCGACCACATCGGCCGTTTTGTTGGCGCGCCTCACCGTTAGTAGTTTCGGCAGGTCACCCGGGTGGTTGACGCTTCTCACCCGCCGGCGGGTGGCGTGCTCCCGGACACCGTCAGTCGGGTGAGAGCCGCCGTGAGCTGTGTCACCTGGTCGCGGAGGTCATCCGCCCAGGCGTGCGCCCGATCGGCCTCCGCCCGCAAGCGAACCAGTTCCTCACGTGCGGAGATCAACGCCGCCTCCGCACCGGCCGCCCGGGCACCCTCCGCGTCCAGGCGCCGCTGCAGACGGCCCTCCGTGTCCGCGCCCTCACGCAGCGCACGCTCGACTGCCGTGTGCGCCACGTCACGCTCGCGCAACGCGTTGCCGGCCAGGTCGCGGGCCGCATCCCGCTCCCGGTAAGCCTCCGCCCGCAGGGCCGCTTCCGTCGCCGCTTCCCGACGCGCCGCATCCCGCTCCGCACCGAGCGTGTCGGCCGCCTCCCGGTACTGCGCGATCGACCGCTCCGCCGCCTCCCGCGCTGCGGCGATCAGCTCCGCCGCCGACTCCTGCGCCTCCGTGACCCTTCGATCACCATCCGTACGCGCCTCAGTGATCGACCGCTCCGCAGCCGCGCGCACGTCGGCGACGGTCCGCTCCATCACCGCTCGTGCCTCGGTCACAGTGGCCTCCGCGGCCGCGTGCGCCTCCGCCATCGCCTGTTCGGCCGCCGCCTTCATCTCCGCCGCCCGGGCCTCCGCGGCGGCGTGCGCCTCGGCGACCCGCCGCCCCGCCTCCTCCTGCGCCGCGGCGACCTTCGCGTCCGCCGCGGCCGAAACCCGGCGTCCGTGCTCCTCGGCCTCCTCGGCGACCCGCCGGGCCCGAGCTTCCGAGGCATCAAGCCGCTGTTGTACCTCCGCGACCCGCGCCATCCCCTCACCGCGCGCGAACTCGGTCTCGTCCTCCGCGGCCTGCCGCTGCGCCTGGGCCTCGAGCAGCTCGCCGTGCTTGGCCATCGCGAGCTCATGCGACGAGTCGGCCTCGGCCCGATGCCGCGCCGCCTCATGCCGCGCCTCCTGCAGCGCCGCCCGCGCCCGCCGCGTCTCCTCCCGGGCGTCGTCGCGCTCGGCATGCGCCGCGACCAGGCCGGCCGCCGCCTCCGCCCGAGCCTCGGCAACCTGCCGCTCAATCCCGGACGTCGACACCTCCGCGTGCAGCGCCTCGACGAGATCGCTGAGCGACTGATCGAGCCGCTCAGCGATCTCGAACGCCCGCGCGACCTGCCCCGTCAGCCCCGGCGACGTCCGCTGCCGCATCCGCGCATTGCGTGCGTTGCGCTGACATTCGCCGTCGTTGTCGCGGCAGTACCGGAACGGCCGCCCGGCCGCGGAACGCTGGGGGACTGGCCGCCCGCAGTACGCGCACGGCCGATCGTCGCCGCCGTGGTCCTCGACAACCCACTCGCGGCCGGCGTCACCATTGGCGTCGACGCGCACATCGATCCGAGACTCAGTCACGGGCACAGCGTAGGCGAAGGTTTCGCCGCAGCTCAGCCAGACACGCCGAATTATCGAATTGCTATTACCAGTAATTCAATAATCCCCGCCCGGCGGCCCGGATGCGGCCCGAAGACCCTCAGCAAGGCATACACCATAATGACAGTTATGTGCGACGTGAGACTGGCAGTGTGGTGTACAGGCGTTGAGGGACCTCGTCCCGGGCGAAGACCGGCAGGCCCCGATCGCGATCCGCGAACGCAGCCGGTCGGGACAGGCGCCCAGCCCGGTTCCGCGCCGCAGTAATCCGCCGGGAGTGACCAGGTGCGGATCGTCGGGTCCGCGTACGAATATGGTCTGGTCCAATCAACCTTCTGGCGGGTGGCTGTGACGAAAGAGTGCCGGACCTGCGGCGAGACCAAACCCGTGACCGAGTTCTACAAGAACCCGTCTACGGTCCGCGCCGGCGGCTACCGGCCCGACTGCAGGACGTGCACGCTGAGCGCGCGCAGGCGCAGATACGCGGAGACCGGCGGCGCCGAAGCCCACCGCCAGGTCCTGCGCACCGAACACGGCATCCGGCCAGAGGACTACGCCGCCAAGCTCACCGCGCAGGACGGTCTGTGCGCACTCTGCGAGACGGTCGAGGTCGCGACGTACAAGGGCCGGCCGCGGCGCCTGGCAGTCGACCGGGACCACGCGACCGGCGTCGTGCGGGGACTGCTCTGCCAGCGGTGCAATCTTCTCGTCGGCGCGATCGAACAGAACCCCGCCCTCGTCGACCGCGCATTGGTGTACCTACGCAGCAACCGGTCGTGACGTCCACCCACGTTCCTGATCCCGGTGCCGCTCGCGGTCGCGGCCCTGGCCGCGGGCGTCGCCGGCATCTGCTCGCCGCGCACCCACAGCGCACTGCACCGCACATCCGCAGCACCCGGCATCGCCCACTCGCTCGCGCGCGAGTCCGAGCACAACCCCGTGCTCCTCAACTGCGCGACACATGTGCGCCGAAACCACGGTGTCTGCGCCGAAGCAGCTCGAGAAGCCTCGGCTACGACAACGCCTTGCCATCGAGTTCAGGCCGCGCCGGGCCGGATGCAAGCGATCCACGCCCCGCAGTCGACCGTCCCCGAACGTCAGCAGGTCGGGGTGAAGTCCTCGAGCAGGTTCTTGTCGTACACGAAGATCACGTAGAGGTCGAAGTCCTTGCGCTCGACCGGCGGCCCGTACTGGGTCTCGACGTCGTCGGGCGTGCCGTAGAACGGGCGCTGCTTCTCCAGCAACACGAACCGGGCGTCGTGCTTCGCCGGGTCGAACATGTCCGTGTGCGTCTGCCAGCACATGCCGAGCAGCTCACCGTCGCCACTCAGCGTCGGCACCACCGTCACCTGGCGGCCGGTGCCGACGGTGATGTTGTTCGACACCCAGTAGGAGCCGAGGCCGTATTGCAGGCCGCGGCTCCGCAGCCAGTCCGCCGCCTCCTGGCCCTCGACCGGCGCCGCACGTGGCGGAGCGTATGCGGCGAGCGCGACGAGCAGCACCGCCAGGATCGCGGCGGACAGTGACTGGGCCGCGACGCGGATCCGCGCGCGCCGGGGCGCCGGAGACGGGGCACGCAGCCAGCGGGTCGTCACGCGCGCGGCGAGCACCGCGGCCATCGACAGGACCGGCACGACCTCGCGGGTGGCCATCAGGTCGCTCGGGAGGGTCGACACGATCTCGGCAGCGACATCGCACACGATCGCGGCGGCGAGGATCGCGTCGACACGGTCGGCGGTGCCGCGCAGTGCCGCGACCGCGGTGACCAGCACGGCGACAATCGCCAGGAGCAGGCCCGGGAGCCGTACCAGCTGCAGCGTCGTCTCCACCCAGGGCGCCTGGATGCCGGGGCGGACGGTGCCGAACAGGATGCCGATCATCCGGGTGACGGTGTGGGCGCGGTCCGGCCACGCCTCCATCGGGGAGAACTCGATCGGCGGCTTCGGGGCGCGGAAGCCGCCGAGGCGCTCGATCAGCCACAGGATGCCGTGGGACAGGATGACCGACGCGATGCCGGCCGCGGCCAGGCGGGCGTCGAGCCCGCGCACCGAGCGGGCAAGCAGGGCACGGTAGGCGCAGACGACGATCAGCGGGGCCGCGCCGACGAACGTGATCAGGGGATCACCCATCGCACCCCAGGCGAGGACGATCGCGACGGCGAACGGCAGCCACGGACGGTCGCGGGCCCGGTCGATCAGGAGCCACGTGATCAGGAGCGGGACGGCGGAGCCGGTGTGGTTCGGCGACGACAGCAGGGTCTGGTAGCTGTAGCCGGGGGCCGGGAGCAGGACGATCGCGACGGCGATCGCGGCGGCCAGCCAGCCACCGCTGGCCAGCGCGCCCTTGAGCCGGCCGAACGGCGACACAGGACCGCCGTCCGTCGTGGCCCGGCCGGGTGTGTCCGATGACGATGTGGTGGCGATGGTCGGCGTGGGCGCCGGACTGGGGGAGTCCTGGGCGCTCGATGGCGTGGCCGGCCCGTTCGGGTCTGCGGCGCCTAGTGGCGTGGGAGCTACCGGGTGTGAGTGTGGTGGTGCGGGCGCGAGCGGGGTAGAGAGGGATGCGCTGGGCTTGGTGGCGACTACGGAGTGTGCGAGCCAGGCGGCGAAGCAGACGACCAAGGTCCAGGACAGGGCGGCGGCGATGTGGATCTGGTCCGTGGTCACGCCGGTGACGAGCTGGATCAGGCCGTACTGGATGAGCTCCGTGGGGTAGAAGGACACATCGGACAGGGTCCAGCCACGCAGCAGCAGGTTGCCGTGGAACAGGTCCCAGGCCTGGAGGGCGTTGCTCGCGCCGTCGCTGTTGACCGTGACGGCACGAGACATCCGCAGGTACGCGAGGAACAGCACGAATGCGGGAACGGTGAGGAGAACGGGCCACCAACGGCGCAGCGTCACGCGACGCCCCAGTCGGCGAGCACCTCGGCGGTGTGCTGGCCCGGCAGCGGAGGAGCGGACGGCGGTGCGGTGGCCGCGGACGGTGGCGCGGTGCTGGCGGGCGGGCCGGGCCAGGGTGTGAAGCGCGGGGCCGCGGCCGGCTGGGTGGTGCCGTCCACCGTGACGAACGTGCCGCGCGCGGCCAGGTGCGGGTCCTGCGGGGCTTCGGTCAATGACAGGACCGGGGCCACACACGCGTCGGTGCCGTCGAAGATGACTGCCCACTCGTCGCGGGTCTTCTCGGCGAACGCGTTCGTCAGGCGGGTGCGCAGCTCCGGCCAGCGGGCCACGTCGAACTGGTCCGGGGCGTCGGTCAGGTTCAGGCGCGTGACGAGGTCGGCGAAGAACTGGGGCTCCAGGGCACCCACGGCGACGTACCGATCGTCAGCGGTCCTGTACACATCGTAGAACGGGGCGCCGGTGTCGAGCAGGTTCGCGCCGCGGTGGTCGCGCCACAGACCGGCCGACAACAGACTGTGCAGGATCAGGCTCAGGTGCGCGGCGCCGTCGACGATCGCCGCGTCCACGATCTGGCCACGGCCCGTCGCCTCGGCCGATCGCAGGGCGGCGAGGATGCCGACGACGAGGTACAGGGCGCCGCCGCCGTAGTCGCCGAGCAGGTTCACGGGCACCTGTGGCGGACCGCCGGCGCGGCCGATGGCGTGCAGGGCGCCGGTCCGCGCCAGGTACGTGATGTCGTGGCCGGCCGACGAGGCGAGCGGGCCCTTCTGGCCCCAGCCGGTCATCCGGCCGTACACGAGCGAAGGCCTGCGGGCGAGGACCTGGTCGGGGCCGACCCCGAGCCGCTCGGCGACCCCGGGCCGGAAACCCTCGATGAGCACGTGGGCACGTTCGGTGAGGGACAGGACGAGCTCGACGCCTTCGGGGGTTTTCAGGTCCGCGGTTACCGACCGTTTCCCGCGGTTGACGAGATCGCCGGCGGGCGGTGGGGCGATCGGCGAGGCGGGGCCGGGGCGGTCGACGCGCACGACGTCGGCGCCGAGGTCGGCCAGCAGCATCGCGGCGAACGGGCCAGGGCCGATTCCAGCCAGTTCCACGACGCGCACACCGCGCAGCGGTCCTTCGCTCATGCGAGGAAGGTACCGGTCGATCACCCGGCGAGTGCGAACGGCACGGATGGGTCGTGGTCGCGCACCGGTGGACGGCGGGTGCCTGCCCGGCGGATTGCGTCAGGAGGGCACCCGGCACACGAACACGCCCCAGCCGAGGTGCCGGTGCTGGTACCGCAGGTACGTGTCCTGGACGGCGTGGAGGTACTCGCGCATCGCGGGCGCGCTGGGATGCGGCGCGTCTCCACGCAGCCAGTCCGAAACCGTCCACCACTGCGGGGCGACGTACCGGTCCCAGCCGTCACCGTCGGCGAGCACCATCTCGAGCGGTTCCGCACGGTACGGCTGATGTCTATGGAGTTTGGCCCCTGACCACGGACCAGGCGAGTTCGGTGAGCGTCGCACGGGCGGCCGGGGTCAGGTGCCCGGTCAGCGCGAGGACCTGACGGCCGATCTCCGCCTCGCCCTCGGCGGCGGCGCGTCGGCCCTCGTCGGTGAGGGAGACGAGCACGGCCCGGCCGTCGTACGGCGACGGTGCGCGCCGGACGAGCCCGCGCTTCTCCGCACGGCCGACCAGGCCGGTCATCGAGGAACCGAACAGGCGCTGCCTGCGCTACTCACCGTGCGTGACGACCGGGCCAAGGCACTTACATGGGTGCAGATCGGCTCCGTCGCCGGGCCCGACATCACGCTGCCGTCCTACCTGCTCCGCGCGGCCAACATCGCGATCATGGGCAGCGGGCAACGGTCCGTGCCCACGCGGGACATCGTCGCCGAACTGCCGGCGCTGGCCGCCGAGATCGCCGCCGGGACGTTCGCGGTGAACCCCGTCGCCGTCGCGCTCGCCGACGTCACCCAGGCCTGGACCGCCACCGCCGAACCAGGCCGGCGGGTCGTACTCGTTCCCTGAAACGCCCTCTCGCGCGGCTTCGCCGCTGAGATTACGGCCGGTCTCGCCGGACCCCCGCAGCCCGTGCGGTTTCGGCGGGAGCTGAAGCGTGCTCCGCCTCCCGCCGCGCCAGATGCGTCTCGGCCGCCTGGTGCAGGTCGATGTCGTGGACCAGCGCCTTCGCGGTGTCGTCGTCGAGCTCCCCGCGCATCACAGCGTTCACCACCACGGTCCGCTGCGCGTCGAAGTCCTCCGTGCTGGGCGCCTTACCCGGCGTGACCGTCGTCCAGATGAGCGCCTCACCCCGTTCCAGCAACGCCTTGGCGCGGTCGCGTTCACCGTTCGTGTCGATCTTCAGGCGGCGGACAAGAGCCCGGATCGTGGTGCCCTGGATGAGCAGCGTGCCGAGCGTGACGAACAGGGCGATCGCCTGGATCGCGTCGCGGCCCGGGAACTCCTCGCCGTTGTGCAGCATGGGCGGGACCGCCGCGGCCGCCGCGAGGGTCAGGATGCCCCGCATGCCCGTCCAGCCGACGATCCACGACTCGCGGGGCGTCGGCGCGCCGAGCGGCCCCTGCCATTCGCCCGCCGACTGCTGCCGACGGCGGCGACCCTGCATCCGCGCCTGAGCACGGCGCTTGACCCTCTCGCGGAACCGCGGATCGGCGTCCATCCGGCGCACGAACGCGCGGCGACGCAGGTCCCACCACCAGAACAGCACCCACACCACGGCGAGCCGGAACACGATCACCGTCACCAGCAGTACCGCGCTGGCGACCAGGGTGATCGTCAGGCCCGGCTTCGCCGAGGCGTGCGCGAGATCGGAGATGACGAACCGCAGCTGCAGGCCGATGTACGCGAACACGAACGTCTCGAGCAGGAAGTCCAGCACCGGCCAGACCGCATCCTCCTGCAGGCGGGTGCGGTGCGCGCCGGGGTACTGGTGCTGCGGATCCAGGGTCGTGTTCGCGCTGAAGAGGAACGCGCAGCACACGACGGCGAGGATGCCGGAGGCGTGGATCTGCTCGGCGGTCAGGAACGCGGCGAACGGCAGCAGCAGCGCCAGCGACGTCTCCAGCACCGTGTTGTGCAGCCGCGGCCGCAGCCACAGGGCGATCGCCGCGAAAACCCCGCCGATGATCAGGCCGGTCACCGCCGTGTACGCGAACAGCCCGAACGCGTTGTCGAACAGCGTCTCCTCGGCCCCGGCCGCGGCCGCCGCCAGCCCGAACAGCGTCAACGCCGTAGCGTCGTTGACCAGTGACTCGCCGGTGAGGATCGCCGACACCCGGCGCGGCAGTCCCAGCTCGTCACCGTGTGAGACGGTCGTGATCGTGTCCGGCGGTGCGAGCACCGCCCCGAGCAGCAGTGCCGCCGGCAGCCCGAGCACCGGCATCAGCCAGTTCCCGACCAGCCCGACGACCCCGGCGGTCAGCACGACCAGCGTCACGCCCAGGGTCAGGATTGGCCGCAGGTTCTGCGTGAACCCGGAGAACGACGCGTTGCGGGTCGCGGAGTAGAGCAGCGGCGGCACGACGACCGCGAGGATGAGCTCGCTGTCCAGTTCCAGCCGCGGTACCCCGGGCAGGAACGACGCCGCCGCGGCCAGAATGACCACGACCAGCCCCGGCTGCACCCCCTTGCGGTGTGCGAACGCGGATACCGCGATGCCGCCGAGGATGATGAGCAGCAACTGGACACCGTTCACGAGTGATCACCCTAATGGGGTGGGTCAGCCCGCGCGCATGAACTCGCGCGCGCCACGTAGCCGGGTGTGCAGGAGCTTGGCGGCCAGCCCGGTGTCGAGCCGGATGTCACCGGGGCGTCCCGAATTGCTCGCGGAACGTAGTTTGCCCACGTCGAGCCCGTCGCGCTCGGCGACGAGGACGCCGAGGTCGTACCGGCTGACCGCATCGGCTCCGGCGACGTTGATGACGCCGTGGAAGTCGCCGGCGCCGATCTCCAGCAGCGCGTCGGCGAGGTCGTCGACGTGCACCGGCTTGCGGATCTCGTCGGTGAACAGCGCGCCGTCGACCCGCCCCGCGAGCAGGTCGTACGTGAGGTGCTCGTGGCCGCCGTTGCCGTCGCCGAGGATCAGCGACGTGCGCACGACCGCGGCGCCGGGCGCGATCGCCCGCACCGCCGTCTCGGCCGCCGCCTTCGCCGCGCCGTACGGGTAGATTGGGTCCGGCAGGTCCGCCTCCGTGTACTCGCGCCCGGCGCGGCCGGAGAAGATCGCGTCGCTGGACACGTGCACCAGCCGGACCCGGTCGCCGCAGGCCAGAGCCACGTTCGCGGCGCCGTCTGCGTTCGTCACCCAGTCGTTGCGGTCGCGGCCGGCCGCCGCGTGGACCACCAGGTCCGGCTCGACGGCGTCGACGACGTCGCGGACCGCGTCCCGGTCGCGGATGTCGAGCCGGATCGGGCTGATCGCGGGGCCGGCGCCGCCGCGCACCGCGTCGATCCAGGGCCGCACGTGGGTGCCGAGCACGGTGTGGCCGGCGGCGACGGCGAGGGCCGCCACCCGCCGCCCCAGGGAGCCCGTCGCTCCGGTGATCAGGATTCGCGCCATGGGCATAAGTAGTACCGGAGAGGTACGCGGGGATCGCTCCGTGGCGTGACGTGACCGGACGTGTCGCGCTCCTACCGTCCCCGCCATGACAACCGCACGTGACCGCGCCGTCGACGCTCTGCGCGCCGTCGCCATCCTCGGCGTGGTGCTCGGCCACTGGCTGGTCACCGCCCTGGTGGTCGGCGACGGCACGGTCCGGGTCGCCAGCCCGCTGCGCGCCGTGCCCGCCCTCGCCCCGGCGTCGTGGCTGTTCCAGACTCTGGCGCTGTTCTTCTTCGTCGGCGGGCTCGTCGCCACCCGGCGCTCCGGCGGAGCGCGCCCCGCGCACCGGGCCTGGCTGTCCACGCGCCTGCAGCGGCTGTTCCGGCCCGTCCTCGTGCTGATCGCCGTGTGGAGCGTCATCGTGATCGGGGCGACACTGTGGGTGTACGTCGAGCCGGGCGGGCTCGCCGGAGCGCTGCGCTCACACACGGTGCTGAAGCTGGTCGCGTCGCCGCTGTGGTTCCTGCTCGTATTCGCCGTGCTCACCATGGCCAAGCCGATCGTCGGGCGGCTGCACCCGGCGTGGCCGCTCGCCGTGGTGGTCCTCGTGGACCTCGGGCGGTTCGGGCTCGGCGCGCCGGCCTGGACCGGCTGGATCAACCTCGTCGCCGGGTGGCTGGTGCCGTTCTGCCTCGGCGCGGCCTGGTCCCGCGGCGCGTTCCGGTCCCGCTCGAGCGCCTGGGCGATGCTGGCCGGCGGTCTCGTGGCGACGGTCGTGCTGGTGCGCTGGTTCGGCTACCCGGTGTCGATGGTCGGCGTACCGGGACAGGGGATCTCCAACCTGAACCCGCCGACGCTCGCGGCCGTCACGTTCGGTATCGCCCAGTGCGGCCTGGCGCTCCTGCTGATGCCGGTGCTGCGCCGCGTGATGCTGCGCGAGCGGCCGTGGCGGGCGGTGACCGCGGTGAACCGCTCCGCGATGACGATCTTCCTGTGGCACCAGACGTCGCTGCTGGCCGTGTCGCTGCTCGTGCCGGGGCCGCTCGCCGGGCTGCACACCGCGCCGACCGGGACGTCGTGGCTGGCGGACCGCGTGGTGTGGCTGCCGGTGTTCGCGCTGGTGCTGCTGGCGTGCCGGGCACTCTTCCATCGGTACGAGCAGCAGCCCCCAGCACCGAACGTGACGCCATCACAACCCTCGGCGCCGGCGCTGACACGGTGACGACCCGGGTTCAGCGAGCGCGGACCGTGCTCGTCCAGGCGTGCAGGGCGAACCACGCCGGCAGCGCGCGGCGCAGGTGCTCCGGGCCGAGCACACGCAGGCCGCCGTCGCGCTGGGCATGCTGCCAGGACACGTCGCCGCGCCAGACCTCGGTCAGGCGGCGCAGGGAGCCGTGCACCGTCACCGAAACCTCGTAGCCGGGGTCGGCGTCGCAGACGTCGGCCTCGCGGGCGGCGATCACCATCCACCAGGACCGCATCGCGCCCGGCACGTCCGTGAACTCGAAGCGCACCACCGACCGGCCGTCCGGGACGGCGTCGTGGTCGACCTGGCGGTGCATGTCCCACAGCAGCAGCTTCGGGTCCAGGTCCGCGTCGCCGAGCTCGCCGATCCAGCGCACGCCCCACACCGCGATCGCCTGCACGATCGGGGCCAGCTCGAGGCCGGCGGCGGTCAGCACGTACCGCCCGTCGTCGTTGCGGATCAGCCCCGCCACGGCCAGGGTGTGCAGGCGCTTCGACAGCAGCGCCGGGGACATCCGCGGCAGGCCGCGACGCAGGTCGTTGAAGCGCTCACTGCCCGCCATCAACTCCCGCAGGACCAGCATCGTCCAGCGCTCGTCGAGCAGCTCCATCGCCTTCGCGACGGGGCAGAACTGGTAATAGCCCGCACCCATGACCCGCAGCGTAAAACCGCGGTCACCGTCCGGCCCGGGATCTGTCTCGAAGGTGTCGCAGCGGGTGGTGATACAGATCTAGTACTAGTTCGCTCACTCGGCGTCGACCTAGCGTGCGGTCATGACCACGCCACAGAAGGACAAACACCGTGCGATCTGGGCCTCCGGCGACTACGCGGCCGTGGCCGCCGACATCATTCCGAGCCTCGGGCCGATCCTGGTCGAGGCCTGCGGCATCGGGCCGGGGCAGCGGGTTCTCGACGTCGCCGCCGGCACCGGCAACGCCGCCATCCCCGCCGCGCTCGCCGGCGCCGAGGTCACCGCCAGTGACCTCACGCCACGACTGCTCGAGATCGGGCAACAGCTCGCCGGCGAGCGGGGCGCCAAGCTGACCTGGACCGAGGCCGACGCCGAGGCGTTGCCGTTCGGTGACGCCGAGTACGACTGCGTGATCTCGTGCGTCGGGGTCATGTTCGCGCCGTTCCACCAGGCGGCCGCCGACGAACTCGTCCGGGTCTGCCGGCCGGGCGGGACGATCGGGCTGATCAGCTGGACGCCGGCCGGATTCGTCGGGCAGTTGTTCGCGGCGATGAAGCCGTTCGCGGCCCCGCCGCCACCCGGCGCGCAGCCGGCGCCACTGTGGGGTGATGAGGCCCATGTCCGGGCGCTGCTCGGCGATCGGGCCGAATCCGTGCGGGCGCAGACACGCACAGTGCGCGTCGAGCGCTTCGCGGAGGCCGCCGGATTCCGCGAGTACTTCAAGCGCAACTACGGGCCGACGCTCGCCGTCTATCGGCTCCACGCCGAGGACCCGGCCCGCACCGCCGAGATCGACGCGGCGCTGGACGAGCTCGCGGCCCGGTTCCGGGCGCCCGACGGGTCGATGGAGTGGGAGTACCTGCTGCTGACGGCCCGCCGGATTTGACGCGGCCGGGTCCGCGAAAGGGCATCAGGCAGATGGCTCGGGTCCGCGTCAGTTACAGACCGTTGCTCCCGCCAGACAAATGGGCGGTCCCAGGGGCCTTCGGCCGGAGGGGACCGCCCAGCCAGGTCCGTGGTGTCAAGGGCAAGCGTCACCGCGTACCCGGGGCCGAAGACCAGGCCAGGAGGGCGGCGAGGTTGGCGTCCTCGACGGCGCTCTGGCCGGTGGCCCAGTGCGCCGTTAGCGACCGCAGGCTGTGGTGGCTTACGGGCGCCGCGGACGTCCTCCGGCCCCCGCCCGCGAAGGTGGACGCCGGCCGCACGCCACCCGCATGAGCACCGCTACCCCATGTGCGAATCGTGATGATCAAGTCGCGGATGGTTGGTGGCGCCAGTCCCGGGATGCCCTGGTGCCTGGCGGCCACCGTTAGTTACTCTTCGGTAGGTGAGCACTGAGGCTTTCGTTTTCGATGCCATCCGCACGCCTCGCGGCCGGGGGAAGAAGAACGGCTCGCTGCATGGCGTCAAACCCATCTCGCTGGTCGTCGGGCTGATCGACGAGCTGCGCCGGCGCAATCCCGGGCTCGATCCCGAGCGGATCGACGACGTCGTGCTGGGGGTCGTGTCACCCATCGGCGACCAGGGATCCGACATCGCCCGCATCGCCGCCATCGCCGCCGGGCTCGGGGAGACCGCGGCGGGCGTGCAGCTGAACCGGTTCTGCGCCTCCGGGCTCGAGGCGGTGAACATCGCGGCCCAGAAGGTCCGCGCGGGCTGGGAGGACGTCGTCCTCGCCGGCGGCGTCGAGTCCATGTCCCGCGTGGCGATGGGCTCCGACGGCGGCGCCTGGGCGATGGACCCGGAGACCAACCTGGCCAGCGGGTTCGTGCCGCAGGGCATCGGCGCCGACCTCATCGCGACCATGGACGGCTACAGCCGCGAGGACGTCGACGCCTACGCCCTGGAGTCGCAGACTCGCGCTGCGAAGGCCTGGGCGGGCGGGTACTTCACACGCTCCGTGGTGCCGGTGCGTGACCGCAACGGACTCGTCGTGCTCGACCACGACGAGCACATCCGCGAGTCGTCGATGGACGGGCTCGGCGCGCTGCCCGCGTCGTTCGCCAACATCGGCGAGCTGGGCGGGTTCGACGCCGTGGCGCTGCAGAAGTACCACTGGGTCGAGCGCATCGACCACGTGCACACCGCCGGCAACTCGTCCGGGATCGTTGACGGAGCGTCATTGGTGCTGGTCGGCAGCGAGGCCGCCGGCCGTGAGCACGGGCTCACCCCGCGGGCGCGGATCGTCTCCGCGGCGGTCAGCGGCGCCGACCCGCTCATCATGCTCACCGGCCCCGCCCCGGCCAGCCGCAAGGCCCTCGCCAAGGCCGGGCTCACCGTCGACGACATCGCCCTGGTCGAGATGAACGAGGCGTTCGCCGCCGTCGTGCTGCACTTCGCCAAGGACATGGGCTTCGCGCTGGACCAGGTCAACGTCAACGGCGGCGCGATCGCGATGGGTCACCCACTCGGTGCGACGGGCGGCATGCTGCTCGGCACGCTCGTCGACGAGCTCGAGCGCCGCGGCGAGCGTTACGGACTGGCCACGATGTGTGTCGGTGGCGGCATGGGTATCGCGACGATCGTCGAGCGACTGTGAACCGGGGGAGCGACGTGGAGATCATCCGCTACGAGCGCGGCGAGGACGGCATCGTCCTGCTCACCATGGACGACCCGGCCCGATCCGCGAACACCATGAACGCCGCGTTCACCGAGGCGTTCACTGCCGTGGTCGACCGGCTGCACTCAGAGCAGGCCGACATCGCCGGCGTCATCCTGACCTCGGCGAAGAAGACCTGGTTCGCGGGCGGCGACCTCGATCTGCTCGTGAGCCTCGGCCCCGACCAGGCGGCCGAGATCATGGCGTCGACCACGCACCTGAAGCAGCTCCTGCGCCGGCTCGAGACGCTCGGCCGGCCGGTCGTCGCGGCGATCAACGGCTCCGCGCTCGGCGGCGGCCTGGAGCTGGCCCTCGCCTGCCACCACCGCATCGTCGCCGACGATCCCCGGGTCGAGATCGGGTTCCCGGAGGTGACGCTCGGCCTGCTGCCCGGCGCCGGCGGCGTGGTGCGCACGGTGCGGATGCTCGGCGTGACCGAGGCGCTCATGCAGGTACTGCTGAAGGGGCAGCGGCACCGTCCGGCCAAGGCGCTCGAGGTCGGGCTCGTGCATGAGGTGGTGCCGGCCGGCTCCCTCGTCGACCGGGCGCGGGAGTGGATCGCCGCGAACCCGGCCGCCGTGCAGCCGTGGGACGTCGCGGGATACAGGATTCCGGGCGGTACACCCAGTAACCCCAAGTTCGCCGCGAACCTCCCGGCCTTCCCGGCCACGCTGCGTAAAGAACTCAAGGGCGCTCCGTATCCGGCCCCGCGCAACATCCTCTGCGCCGCCGTCGAGGGCGCCCAGGTCGACCTCGACACTGCGTTCGTCATCGAAGGCCGGTACTTCGTCGAGCTCGCCACCAGCCGGATCGCCAAGAACATGATCAAGGCGCTCTTCTTCGACCTGCAGGCCGCGAACTCACGCGGTGCCGGGAACATCACGTTCCGCAAGGTCGCCGTGCTCGGGGCCGGCATGATGGGCGCCGCGATCGCCTACGTGTGCGCGAAGTCGGGCCTCGACGTGGTGCTCAAGGACGTCACGCTGGAGGCGGCGCAAAAGGGGAAGTCGTACGCCGAGAGCCGCCGCCACGACCAGGCGCTCCTGGACCGGATCACCCCGACCGCGGACGCCGCCGACCTCGCCGGCGCCGACCTGGTCATCGAGGCCGTGTTCGAGGACCCGGGCCTGAAGCACAAGGTGTTCGCGGAAATCGAGGACGTCGTCGCGCCCGACGCGCTGCTGTGCTCCAACACCTCGACGCTGCCGATCTCCCTGCTCGCCGAGGGCGTCCGCCGCCGCGCCGACTTCATCGGCCTGCACTTCTTCTCGCCGGTCGACAAGATGCCGCTCGTCGAGGTCATCCGCGGCGCCGAAACGTCCGACGCGGCTCTGGACAAAGCCCTGGCAGTCGTACGGCTCCTGAAGAAGACGCCCATCGTGGTCAACGACAGCCGGGGCTTCTTCACCAGCCGGGTCATCGGCACGTTCACGATGGAGGGCCTGCGCATGCTCGCCGAGGGCGTGCCGGCTCCGTCGATCGAACAGGCCAGTCTGCAGGCCGGATATCCGGCACCGGTACTGCAGCTGATGGACGAGCTCACCCTCACCCTGCCGCAGAAGATCCGCAACGCGACCGCCGCCGCGACCAGGGCCGCCGGCGGCACCTGGACCCCGAGCCCCGCCGATGAGCTCATCGACCGGATGGTGGACGAGTTCGGCCGGCCGGGCCGCTCGGGCGGGGCGGGCTTCTACGAGTACACGGGCGGGAAACGCACCGGTCTGTGGCCCGGCCTGCGCGAGCACTTCGCGGCCGGCTCGGCGCCCGTTCCCTTCGCCGACATGCAGGAGCGGATGCTGTTCGCCGAGGCGCTCGAGACCGTCAAGTGCCTGGACGAGGGCGTGCTGACCTCGGTGGCCGACGCGAACGTGGGCTCGATCCTCGGCATCGGCTTCCCGGCGTGGACGGGCGGGGTGCTGCAGTACATCAACCAGTACGACGGCGGCCTGCCCGGCTTCATCGCCCGCGCCGAGGAGCTGGCCGAACGGTACGGCGAGCGCTTCACCCCGCCGCCACTGCTGCGCGCCAAGGCCGCGGACGGCTCGACCTTCGTGTGATCCGCGGGGCCGAGGCGTCCGTACCGACGCCTCGGCCCCGGCTGGAACGAGACCGGCTGACCGATCTTGGCGAAGGCGTGCGCGCGTCGGCGGTCCGGGGTTTCCGGGGATGGCACGCCCGCCGCTCGATCGCGTTCTGCTGCATCTGCAACCCGAAGCCCTGGGCGCCGGATACGGCCCCGTATTTTGGCGCGATGGGAATGTACGAGGAGTACAAGGAGATTCCCGCGGCCCTGCTCGCCCGGCTGCTCGAGCGCCCCCGGGACAGCGCGTGGGTCGACGGCCTTCTGTTCGAGGCGAACCGCTGGAGCGCGGCCGCAAGCTGGTCGCCCCTCGCCGACGAGGACCTTCGCGCCCGCTTCACCTGGCCCCACCTGGCCTTCTCGACCGAGCAGCGGCGCCGGCTCGGCTCGTACGACTGCGGAAAGTACCCGGACCCGGACTGGTTCGGCCACTTCCTCTTCGCGGCCGACACCGCGGAGCGCATCGATCTGACGGGCGTGCTCAGCGACGACTTCGACGAACGGAACGCCGCGTGGAAGGAGCTCGTGGCGGTGCCGGTCGAGGTTGCGCACCACAGCGCGTATTGCGAGGGCGACCAGGAGTACGGCTTCGGCACGGACGTGCCCTGCTACGGGATCAGCGGGTACCGCACGGCCGAGGACCTGGCCGCCGTCTGGGCCAAGATCGAGCGCGTCCTCGCCAACTATCCTGAGCTCGCCGGCCGCATCATCGAGCAGTTCGAGGCCGAGATCAGGTATTACCACGGCTGCGTTGCCCGGGGCAGCGTCGACCTGAGCGTGTGCTGGTAGGAGAGCGGCGGTACGGCCCGCACCGGTCTTGATCGGACCTGCCGGCCGCCCTTTGGCGAGACGGTCGTGGCCACGCGTGCGGGGTCGGCGCGCAAGCGGCCGGCACGCCGCTGTCGGATGCCTCCGGAGCTCAGCGGATCAGGTCGCGGATCGCCGCCGCCAGGCCCTCGGGCTCGACCGCCTCGCCGGTGACCACGGCCTGCA
Organism: Dactylosporangium sp. NPDC000244; assembly: GCF_040300725.1. Classification (NCBI taxonomy): domain Bacteria; kingdom Bacillati; phylum Actinomycetota; class Actinomycetes; order Micromonosporales; family Micromonosporaceae; genus Dactylosporangium; species Dactylosporangium sp. NPDC000244. The sequence goes on along the minus strand of NZ_JBEPEH010000030.1, from coordinate 1,335 downwards.
GCATCGCCCCGTCGACCAGCGCACTGATCGCCCGCGCGGCGGCATCCCCGGTCCGCGGCGCGAGCATCGCGTGTACCCCGTCGAGCCATGCCCGCGCCAGCGGCCGCAACGCCGGCACCCGGGCCGCCGCGAGGTAGAGCTCGTATTCGAGCAGCGCCTTCGGCTGATCCGCCACGTACGCCGCGACCTTCCGGCTCAGCGCCCCCGCCAGATCGTCCGGCTCCCGCTCGATCGCCGCTCGCCAGTCCGCGAGGTCAGCGGCAACCGAGTCACTGACCAGCGCGAGCCCGGCCGCGATCAGGTCCGGGAGGGTCGGGAAGTAATACGTCGTGGCCCCCAGCGGCACCCCGGCCCGGCTCGCCACCATCCGATGCGTGGTCTTGCCGACCCCGACCTCGGCCACCACTTCGACGACGGCCTCGGCGAGCGCCCGCTTCCGTCCCTCCGGGTCCCGCCGCGCGTTGACCACGTCCACTCCCTCGTCGCCTTCGGTGTTACCGCCATGCCGTGCACACTGCGGCTCCGACCGAGCGCCGGCACTCGCCGATCCCGCCGGTGCCGGCCGCCTTCCCCGCAGCAGTCGGACCCGGATCGGCCGAGCGATCCGCCGACGCACCTTCCACGGTTGGCGCGCCGGCGTGGTCTGCCCCCACCGCTCAGGTGTGCGAGACCGGCCCCGCCATCTGGATCATGCACCGACTCGATTTGAACACGAGGTTCGGCGCGGTCAGTGCGCCCCGCCGAGGTTCAGCACCACGACTCCGGCGATCACCAGGCCGACGCCGATCACTTTGAGCAGGCTGAGCGGCTCCCCGAGGAACACCGCCCCGATCGCCACGATGGCGGCCGTCCCGAGCCCGGACCACATCGCGTACGCCACCCCGACCGGCACCACCTTCACCGACTGCGCCATGAACAGGAACGCCAACGTGTAGGCGACGAGCACCCCCAGCGTCGGCCACAGCTTCGTGAACCCCACGGTGGCCTTGAGCAGGCTGGTCCCGACCACCTCGACCGCGATGGCCAGCCCCAGCATTACGTACGCCACGGAAACCTCCCCAGATCACCGAACTTGTACGATCGTACAAGTTCGCCGGGGGCTCCTGCCAGGCTCGTAAGCTGCGACGCCGACCACGCGGATGGGCATCGCTGCGACCGCATCCGCTCCGGCGATTACCGAATAACTGAATTACCGGTAATCGCAATGCCGGTAATTCAGCCCTCGTCACGGAGCGTAGAGCTAGATGATTGATGCCTTGAAGCTGCCTCAGTGGTCGTAGGCGATGAGTGATCGTTTGCTGGGTGCGCCGATGGTCCAGTTGTGCCAGATCACGG
>NZ_JBEPEH010000029.1:45353-156899 GCF_040300725.1 Dactylosporangium sp. NPDC000244 | reverse complement strand
CGGCGCACGTCGGCGTTCGCGAGCACGACGATGCCGCCGAGCTCCAACGCCCCGACCGCGGGAATCGCCCAGATCAGCGGAATGCCCAGCGCCTCGACCGCGCCGGACACCTGCCCGGCCAGGGCGACGAGCAGCACCACGACATAGAACAACTGCCGCATGTACGACGTGCGCTTGACGGTCTTCTGCAGATCGGCGTCGAGCTGGTTGATGCCCGGCGTGCTCACCGGTTTCTCCCGTCGTTGTCGGGCTGGGGCAGCCGATAGCCCCGGGCCTCGAGGAATTCGGCCAGCGCGAGGTCCACCGAGCTCTGCACGGTGGTGTTGTGGTCGACGACGAACCGCTGCAGGGTCTGCTCGATCTCGACCCGCACCCGGGTGTTGAGCTGGACCCGGTCGAACCGCGGCCGCTGCGGCGGCATCGCCACCGTCTTCTCTGTCGCTTCCAACATCACTCCCGCTAGCCGTTTGCTAGCGCGCACGCTAGCAAAGCAAACCGTCGATGACCGAATCCGACACGCCGCACAACTGTTCGAACCCGAAAGGTCCTTACGCTCGTCGCTCCGCGAAGGTTCAGCGTGACTTTCGGTGGTCATCCGGCCGCGTTCTTGAGCCTGTGCGCGGCGTTTGCGGTTCGGTACGCTCACCCGCATGCGGCGCCGGGTACTCATGCTGATGCTCACGGCGCTCGTGCTGATCGGCGCCTGGGCCGTGCCCGCGGGCGCCGCGCCGGGCGATCCGACGGGCGCGCCGAACGAGGGCACCGACCTCACCCTCGGCGAGAAACTGGACGCGGCCAACACGGAGTGGGTGCAGGCCCAGGCCGTGCTGGACGCGTCCAAGAAGCGCCAGGCCGAGCTGACCGCGCAGATGGACGCGATGCAGAAGGAGCTGGAGCCGGTCCGCGCGAGCGTGAACGTCATCGCGGCCGCGGCCTACCGCACCGGCGGCAACGTCCGGCTCACCGCCGCGCTGGTGAACACGGACTCGGTCGAGCAGTTCATGGACCGCGTGCTGCTGGTGAACACGATCGCGCAGTACAACGACCGCCAGATCGGGCGGCTGACCAAGCTGGAGAAGGACCTCGCGGACGCCAAGAAGGCGGCCGACGACGAGGTGGCCAAGCAGCAGGCGCAGACCGCGATCCAGGCCAAGAAGAAGGCGGATGCCGAGTCGGCCCTGGCCAAGATGCGAGGCAGGGCGGACGGCTACGTCAGCGTGAACTCCCCGCTGGCCACCCCGGCCCCGCGCAACGCCGACGGCTCCTGGCCGGCCGAGAACTGCATCATCGACGACCCGACGACGACGGGCTGTATCACCCCGCGCACGCTGCACGCGGCCCAGGAGGCGCGCAAGGCGGGCTTCACGCACTTCTACTCGTGCTTCCGCCCGTCCGGGCCCTACGAGCATCCGAAGGGCCGGGCCTGCGACTTCGCCGCGGCCTCGGACGGCTTCGGCGGCGTGGCCAGCGGGGCCGACAAGACCTACGGCACGAACCTGGCGGCCTACTTCGTCAAGAACGCCTCGGCGCTCGGCGTGCTCTACGTGATCTGGTTCCGCCAGGTGTGGACGCCGGCGGCGGGCTGGCACGCCTACAGCGGGGGCAACGGCGACCCGTCCAGCGACCATACGAACCACGTGCACCTGTCCATGCTGTGACGCTCCCGGCCGGCCACGGGCGTGACTGGCTGCGGGCGTGCCTGACCGCGGCCGGCCGGGAGCGTTCGCGTCAGATGCGGACCGACCAGCCGAACGGGTCCTCGGCGCGGCCGCGCTGGATGCCGACGAGACGGTCGCGGATCTGGGCCGTGACCGGGCCCTCCGCGCCGCCGCCGATCGCGAACTCGCCGTCGTGCGAGCGGGCCCGGCCGATCGAGGTGATGACCACCCCGGTGCCGCACGCGAACGTCTCCAGCAGCGAGCCGTTCGAGGCGTCCGTGCGCCACTCGTCGACCGAGTACGGCCGCTCCTGCACGGCCCAGCCGCGGTGCCGGGCGAGCGTGAGGACCGAGTCGCGGGTCACGCCGGGCAGGATCGAGCCGTTCAGCGGCGGGGTCACCAGGACCGGGGCATCGGCCGAGCCGTAGACGAAGAAGAGGTTCATGCTGCCCGACTCCTCGATCCAGCGGTGCTCGACCGCGTCGAGGAACACCGTCTGGTCGCAGCCCGCGTCCTGGGCCTGGGCCTGGGCGCGCAGGCTCACGGCGTAGTTGGCGGCGGCCTTCACGTGGCCCGTCCCGCCCGGCGCGGCCCGCGAGTAGTCCTGCGAGATCCAGACGGTGACGGGCTTGGCGCCGCCGGAGAAGTACGCGCCCGACGGGGAGGCGATCACCGCGAAGAGGTACTCCGACGACGGCCGGACCCCCAGGAACGGGTCCATGGCGATCATGAACGGGCGCAGGTAGAGGCTCTGCCCCTCGCCCGCCGGCACCCAGTCCCGGTCCGCCTCGACCAGGGTCCGGACCGCCTTGAGGAACAGCTCCTCCGGCAGCGCCGGCATCGCCAGGCGGTCGGCGGTCGCGTTCAGCCGGCGCGCGTTGGCCTCGGGGCGGAACAGCCCGATGCCGCCGTCCGGCAGCACGTACGCCTTCAGCCCCTCGAACAGCTCCTGGCCGTAGTGCAGCGCCGCGGTGGCCGGGCTGAGCGAGAGCGGCCCGAACGGGATCAGACGGGCGTCCCGCCACCCCTCGCCCTCGGCATACCGAATCGTGACCATGTGGTCGGTGAAGACGCGACCGAACCCGGGATCGGCGAGCAGGGCCGCGCGCTCGGCGGCTGGGCGGCGCTCGGCCGGGACGATGTCGAATTCGAGCATTCCGGAACTGTATTCGGATCCTGAACGATCCCTAAGCTCCGTCCCGGGGACTGGTCGGTAACAACCACTCAGAAGAGATTGGCCGGGGGCGGGGGCGAGGGGGTCGCGGTCGCGTCGGTCACCACGCGGGCGCCCGCGATCAGGTCGGTCAGGTCGTCGCCGGCCACGAGCCGGACCGGGAACGGGTCCGCCGCGCCGGCCCGGGCCAGCGTCGCCGCCGGGATGCGCCCGGGCGAGGCCGCGGCCGCCAGGATCACGTTGCCGAAGCGGCGCCCGCGCAGCACCGCCGGCTCGGCGAGCAGGAGCACCTCGCCGTACACCCGCCGCAGCGTGGCCGCCTGGCCGCGGGCGAACGCGAGCCCGGAGCCGTCGGCCAGGTTGGCCACGTACACCCCGTCGGGGCGCAGCAGCCGCGCGGCCTCGGTCAGGAATTCCAGCGACGCCAGGTGCGCAGGCACCCGGGCCCCGCCGTAGACGTCGGCGATGACCAGGTCGAAGCGGCCCGGCGCGAGCGACTCGACCGCCTCCCGCGCGTCGGCCGCGCGGACCCGGATGTCGGCGCCGCGGGGCAGGGGCAGCTCACGACGGACGAAGTCGATGAGCGCCGCGTCGCGCTCGACCACGCGCTGGGCCGAGCCGGGCCGGGTCGCCGCCACGTACCGCGGCAGGGTCAGCGCCCCGCCGCCCAGGTGCAGCACCGACAGCCGGGCACCGGCCGGGGCCATCGCGTCGATGACGGAGGCGATCCGGCGCATGTACTCGAAATCGAGCAGCCGCGGATCCTCGAGGTCCAGGGCCGACTGGGGGTACCCGTCCAGCAGCAGCGTCCATCGCCCGGGGCGGCCGTCGTCGGGGCGCAGCTCCGCGACGCCGCCGTCGACCTGCTCCACGATCCCCGTCTCGCGCTTCCGCCCGCCCACCCGGCAATCTTGCCCTGGCCCCCTGCCCGCCGCCCCTTCGGGAGGCGGGCAGGGGGCCGTCGCCGGCGTCCGTCAGCAGCGGAATGTCGCCGGGCCCGCGTTCGGCCCCCACGGCACGGTTCCGACGAGCAGGATCGTGGTCTGCTCGCCCGGCTTCAGCCGCGAGTCCCGCGGCGCCAGCTCGACATCCGCGGCGGTCTGCTTCGCCGTGCCGTTCACGGCCAGCTCGACCTTCTGCGTGCCGGTGTAGGCGAAGCGCACCCGCACGTCGTTCAGCGTCTGCCGGCCGGTGTTCTTGATCGTGGCCTGCGCGATGAAGAAGCCACCGAGGTTCAGCACGGTGCTGTACTGCACCGAGCACCCCGACGCCGCCGGCGCGCCGCCCTCGCCCTGGTCGGCCATGAACGAGGCCACCCACGACAGCGTCGAGTTCCAGTTGATCGCGATCTCGTTGGTCGAGTACGAGTTGATGTCGTCGACGTAGCAGAACTGCGGCGCGCAGCCGGGCAGGAGCTTCTGCGCGAGCGGGTCCTGCAGGTTGGAGTTCGGGCCGCCCGCGAGGGAGCCCGCCGGCGGGTGCGGCAGCGACGCGTTGAGCTGGTGCGCGAAGATGCGCGTGTGCTGGTTCTGCGACGCGCGCTCGCCGTAGCCGGTGACGTAGGACTGGTTGAGCGCGTTGCGCCCGAGCAGGTAGTCCATGCCGCTCGCGACCCCGTCACGGAAGTCCGCCGACCCGGTCAGGTCGTAGGCGGTCGCGATGACGACGAGGTTGTTGAGCACGGCGCTGTTGGAGCCCCACTCGTACTTGCCGGAGCCCGGCGCGTACGCGATGCCGTACGGGTTGGCGCGCACGGTCGCGAGGTAGCCCTTCGCGCCGTCCACCACGGACTTGCGCACCCGGTCGCGGTCCGGCAGCCCGTTGGGGACGGTCGCCAGGTCGAGCCGGCCCAGCGCCGCGGTGAAGCCCCAGCTGAAGCCCTCGGGCTTGAAGACTTCCGCGGTGTGCCACTTCGAGCTCGTGACCGCGTCGCGGTACACCTTCTCGCCCGTGCTGATGTAGAGCTCGGCGGCCGCCCAGTAGAACTCGTCGGTGACGTCGCTGTCGTCGTACGCGCCGCCGCCGTTGCTGTCACTGCCGAGCGCGTAAACGGCCGGGTGGGCCACGGCCGCCGCGTACGCCGTCTTGGATGCCGCGAGCAGCCTGGCCGCGAACGCCTTGTCGTACGGCGCGAAGAGCCGGGCGCCCTGCGCCGCCGTGGCCGCGAGGTTCAGCGTCGCCGCGGTCGACGGCGGGTGCAGCTCGCGCGGCTGCGGGTCGGCGGCCGGGTCGAGCGGCAGGCCGGTCCAGTTCTGGTCGTGCACCTTGTGGTGCACCATGCCGGCCAGCGGCTGACCCGCGGGCACCTGCATGCGGAGCAGGAACTCGAGCTCCCAGCGGGCCTCGTCGAGCACGTCGGGCACCTGGTTGCCGTGCTCCGGCAGGCGCAGCGAGCCGTCGGCGAGGTCCTGCGGCTTGGCGCTGGACGCGACCTTCGAGCGCTCGAAGGTGCTCATCAGCTGGTACACCGCGATGCCCCCGTTGACCACGTACTTGCCGTGGTCGCCGGCGTCGTACCAGCCGCCGCGCACGTCCAGCCGGTAGTCGCACACGCCCGTCTGACACGGCACGTCGGTGTCGCCCTGGTTCGGCGCCACCCCTAGGTGCCCGGCCTTGCGGCCGTATCCGGGCGCGATCGCGTCGGAGATCTCGATGCCGCTGCGCTGCACGTAGAACCAGGACAGGGCATCGGCACGCAGCTGCTCGTAGGAGGCGTTCGCGCCGATGTCGAAGGGCACGCTGGTCTCGCCGTCGGCGGTGAGCGTGAATCCCTTCCCCTGGGTCTTGTACTGCGAGAAGTCGGCCGTCTGCACGTTCTGCCCGCTCGTGGCGTCGAGGCCGCGCGGGGTCGTGTTCCCGCCGGCGACGACGGTGCCGGCCGCGTTGCGCAGCTGCCAGGGCAGGGCCGCGGTGGCCTCGGTCACGACGGTGGCCTGCTTCGGGCCGTTGGCGAGATACCCGACCTGGTTGACCCGCACCCGCGGGCCGGTGTCCGGCACGTACACGGGCGGCGGTGCCCCTCCCTGCAGCGAGACGTTGTCGACGCAGAACTGGTAGGCCGACGCGCTGCCGCCGACCTGGAACGCGACCTGCCCGCCGGTGGTGTCGGCGGCCGCGGTGAAGGTGTAGCTGAAGTCCTGCGGCTGCGGGGTGAGCTGCGGGGCCTCGGAGATCTCCTGGGTGTACGGCGGGTCCGCGAGCTGCACGTTCGCGCGCACGGTGACTGGGACGGACGCGCTGGCCGAGAAGGCGAGCCGGTACGACTCGCCGGCCTGCAGGGTGATCGCGTTCTGCCCGATGATGGCGTCCCACGGGTTGGTGGTGCCCGCGGGAATGTTCGCGCACAGTCGCCCGTCAATGACCGAGGCCGGCGAGTTGCCGGTCCACCACCACGGGTCGGTGCCGTTGTCGAAGGTTCCGTTGATGACCTGTTCCGCTGGATCGGCGTGGGCCACGGAGGCACTCAGCGGGACGACCAGCAAAGCCGCCGCAATGGCGATGGGTAATTTGCGCTGCACGGACACCCCTTTGGCGGAAAAGATGTGGGAGCGTTCCCAAGGTGTCGCAGCACGGCGGAGCTGTCAAGATGTGAAGCGCTTCAACGCCTGGACGGTGGGCAGGATGTACCAGATCCCGATGAAAGCTGCAGCGAACGCGGCGCTCACGCCGACCGCCCAGGACATTCCGACGACCACCTGAAAGATCAGGAAAATCGCGCCGACGATCGAAAGCCACAGAAACCACAATCCGACGCCGGCGAGATTGCTGCTCGTCGCCACCAATTCTCCCTTGCGGCCCCGGCGGAAGAGAATGCGATGGTGACTCACCGGCGCGATGAGGAACAGCGTGGCGAGGCCGGTGCACAGGATCGTGACGATATAGGTGGCCTTCTGTCCCGGGGTCACCTCGGCGAATCGCTGGTTGAACGGCAGCGTCAGCAGGAACGCGAAGAGGATCTGCACGCCGGTCTGCGCGACACGCAGTTCCTGGAGCAGTTCCGTCCAATTCCGGTCAAACCGCTCGTCCCGCGTCTCCCCGCGCCGGTCCCTCGGCTCCTCGCGATCGGCCATGCGGGTCCAATTACCCACCGGAACAACCGGACGAACCTGGCGGTTTGGCTCGTCCTGCGCCGGTGCCGCACGCGTGCGGCCATGTCGGGGCTGTGCAACAGCGCACGCTCGGCTTATCGTCGCGACGTGAGTGCCCCCTTCGATGAGCTGACCGCCGGACGCCGCGCCTGGATCGCGCGCGCCGGCCTCGCCGAGCTCGCCGCCACCATCGGCCGCCCCGGCCGGGCGGCGGTCACCGAGCGCCCCGACCTGCTCGCCCGGGTCGACCAGCACGCGGCCGCGATCCGCGACTCGCTCGGCGGGGCGCTGCTCGACCCGGTCGCGCTGGCCGGCTACTCGGCGGCGATCCGCGACGCGGCCCGGGATGCCGGAGACCCGCTCGAGGACTGGTCACGCCCGTCGTGGGCGATGCTGCGCCTGCTCGCGGTGTGCAGCCTCGTTCCGTGACCTTCCGGCCCGAGGCCGCACACCGCGGCGGTCGCGCTACTTGAGGAAGCGCTTGTCGGCGTGCAGGTCGTCGGTCAGGCGGATGGTGATGAACTCGTCGTTGTCCGGCTGACCCGGGGTGCGGCCGCTGGAGAACGGGAAGTTGTTGTCGTTCACCACGCCCAGCGTGCGGTCATCGAGGATCACGACGTCCTCGATGGTCTGGAACGGGAAGGTGAACACGTCGGCCGGGCCGAACAGGTGGCGCGGGTCGGCGATGTTCATGAGGTCCGCGACCAGCGTCTTGTCCATCTTGCCGTCGCGGTTGCGGTCGCGCTTGTCGGCCAGGTAGATCCGCTTGAGCTTGGCCGTGGCGCCCTGGCCCTGGTCGCGCTCGATGATCAGGAACCGGTCGTCGTCGACGGCGATCGCGTCGCCGATCGAGTTGCTCGGGTCCTCCAGCTGGTAGGTCCAGACCTTGCCGGTGTACTTCTGCCGGGCCACGTCGAACTCGTTGAACCGCAGGCTGCCGGCCGGGTCGCCGGCGACCGTGCCCTCCAGCAGCGGGTAGAGCGTGCGCCCGTCCGGCGACAGCGCCATGCCCTCGAAGCCCTTGCTGCTGCCCAGGTTCGGGTTGCCCTCGGGGTTCTCCGGCGCGCGCACGCCCGGCAGCGAGATCGGGGCCTGCAGCAGGCGCCCGGCCCGGTCGAAGTGCAGCAGGTACGGGCCGAACTCGTCGCCGATCCAGTACGAGCCGTCCTTGACCCGCTGGATCGACTCGATGTCGAAGTCGGCGCCGGTGAGGACCCGGTCCTTGCGGGTCAGCGCGAAGGGCACGAAGTTGTTCGGGTCGGTCAGGTTGATGCCGCCGACCACGTCCACGGTCTTCTTGCCGTAGTCCGGCGCGACGCGGTGGATGCGCAGCACAAAGTCGCCGCTGTTGGCCTTGTTGCCGTAGCCGTTGTCGGAGATGACGTCGAACGTGCCGTCGCCGTTCTTGAGGATGCCGCTGAAGCCCTGAACGGGCTGGTCGTCGAAGGGCGGGGTGATGCCGTTGGACGGGGTGCCGCCCAGCAGCGCGCCGGACGGGTCGCTCGCGGAGACGAACGTCGCCGCCGGCAGCATCGCCCAGCCGGTGAGGGTGGCCTGCCCGAATCCGCCGCGGCCGTCGTGGCCCGCGTGGGCGGAGGCGCTCGGGGCCGTCAGGGTGAGCGCCAGCGCGCCGACGCCCACGCCGAGGCCGACACGTCGAAGATTCTTCATGCGCCCGGACGCTAAGCAGGTGCGGTGAACCGATCCTAGACTTTCTGTGTCATCTGTCCGAGCAGCGTATGTAGGCGCTCGACGATGCCCGGACCGTCGGTGATCTTGCCGCTGTCGACGTAGTACACGAACGACGCGCGCAGCACCAGGTCGCCGTCGTACGTCTCGACGTACGCCTGGCTGTCATCGAAGAACGAGAACGTCGTCGCGTCCACGCCCTTGGCGTCCTTGGCGGCGGCCTTGTCGAAGTCGACCTGCTCGGCCGCGGCCATCGACGGGCGCATCACGCTCAGGAAGATGTAGAACGCGCCGGACGAGCCGTCGACGGCACACGCCTTGAGGCTGTCGGTGTCGCGGCGCTCCTTGCCGGCGGGGCTCTCGCCGAGCGCGGCCTTGTACTGCTCATCGCCGGCGAGCGAGCACACGTCGACGTGGTCGTAGGCGCCCGCGTTGGACTTCGCCTCGGGCGGGGCGGCCGCCTTGTCCTCGCCGCAGCCGGCGAGCACCAGCATGGTGCCCGCCAGCAGCAGCGCTCTGCGAACGGTGAGGGTCACTCGTGCTTTCTACCCGCTCGGCGACCTGGGTTTCCAGGCTCGCGGGTTCGGCTGTTTCTCAGACTCGGCTTCTCAGGCTGCCTTCTCAGGCTCAGACTCGGCCGAAGTCCTGCGTCCAGTACGGGGTGCCGTCGGTCTTGTAGGCCAGGCCGACGCCGACCGCGACGCTCTGGCAGTTGAGGATGTTGGCCCGGTGACCGGGGCTGTTGATCCAGCCCGTGACCACGTCCTGGGCCGTGCGGTAGCCCCACGCGATGTTCTCGGCCGAGGCCCCGGTGGTGTAGCCGGCGGCCGCCTCACGCTGCACGAAGTTGCTGCCGTCCGAGCCGGTGTGGTCGAAGTAGTTCTTCGTCACCATGTCGGTGCTGTGCGCCCGCGCGGCCGTGACCAGGCGCGCGTCGATGCGCAGCGCCCCGCAGCCGTTGGCCTGGCGGTAGTTGTTCGTGAGCGTCACGACCTCGTTCTCCATCGCGGCGTACTGCCCCGTGGTCGGCGTGGTCGTCACCGGCGTGGCCGGCTTCGTCGGCGTGGTCGTCGGCGTCTTGGTGGGCGTCTTCTTGGCGGCCGACTTCTTCTTCTTTTTCTTCTTCGACGTGTAGGAGGTCTTGGCGGCCGCGTCGTCCGCGGCCTGCGCACCCACAGCCTCGACGACGTGCGCGACACCGGCCGAGACGGGCGCGCCGGCCGCGAGGGCCTGTGGTCCGGCGGTCGTGACGAGCGCGAAGCCGAGCGGCGCCGCGATGAGGGCGGCGGCGATGGTGGTGGCGCGGCGGGCGAACCGGGTCACTGTACGTAGGCCTTCCATTCGGGAACAGGTGAGGTCTGACGCACTGGGTATCGGGCCCGTCACACCCGGCCTGAGCTGGTCAACCGGCACGCAACACGCGGCAACCGACCGGCTACCCGTGCGGAGCATTCCCTAGTGGGAGGGGCGCGCGATTTCGGTCAAAGGTTGGAGGGCGAGGTGGCCGGGCATTTCTACGGTTGAGGTACACATCGACGAAGGAGCGAGGTTATGTCCAGTCTCGTCAGGCCCCGTGACAACCGTTGGATCGCCGGCGTCTGCTCGGGCCTTGCCCGCCGCTTCGGCATCTCGCCCAACATCATGCGGCTGATCTTCGTCATCTCGTGCCTGCTGCCCGGCCCGCAGTTCGTGATCTACCTCGTGCTGTGGGTCCTGATGCCGGACGAGTCCAAGGCCCGCAGCTACAACTGAGCTCGCTCCTCTCCGCACCACAGGCGGGGTGGGGGTCCGGGGTGCGGCCCGGACTCCCATCTCGAGCGCCCCACGTCAAGACATCTACCTCGCGCTGTGGGTCCTGATGCCGGACGAAGCCCGCTCCTCTCCCTGCCACCAGACGGGATGGGGACCCATCAGCCGGGCGCCCCGCGCCACGACATCCACCTCGTGCTGGTGGGTCCTGATGCCGGACGAGCCCAAGGCTCGCAGCTACAACTGAGCCCGCTCCTCTCTGCCGCGGACGGGGTGGGGGCCCGGGCTCCCGCTCCGCTTGCGGACGATAAGTCGGGCGCTCCGCGCCGCGACTTATCGGATTTTTCGCCTGCCGGGGTATAGGTCCGAATATGACCTATCTTCGGGTTTGTCACCGCCAGTTCTCGGCGACGGGGGCGATTTGCGGTGATTCATCCCGCGCGGCACCGGCGTGTCGCGGACTGATCATTCGGCTGATTCCGCAGCGTTTGGGAGCGGGCCGGGTCGCGCGGGGTGCGGGGCGGGTCCGGCGGTTCAGCCGGGTCCGGGACGGCCGAAGTCGGTGGCATGTCCAACGACACGAGCTACACCGCAGCCGGCCCGGACGCCTTCGGGGACTACGCCGAGGCCACCCGACGCAGCGTCGCCCGTTCGACGCTCAACGGCCTCATGACCTGGCTCGGCGAGGCCGGCCTGGCCGCGGCGCGCGAGTCCGCGGGCCTGCAGGCGACGATCGACCAGCACGCCGCCGCCGTGCGCGACGCCCTCGGCGACCCCGAGCACGGCCCCGGCGCCGTCCCGCTCGCGGGCTACGCCACCGGCGTGCGCGATGCCCTCATCGAGGCCCAGTGGCAGCTGCCGCCGACGAGCGAGCTCGACTGGTCGGCCCTGGAGTGGCCCGCCCTGCGCCTGCTCGCGATCTGCTCGCTCGCCCGCGCGGGCGGCTTCGTCTAGCTTTCGGCCGTCCGCTAGCTTTTGGCCGCCCGCGAGCGCCCCGGCAGCAGCAGCGCGCACAGGGCACCCAGGACGCAGATGACGGCGGTGGCGAGGAAAATTTCGCGGTACTCCGTCCGAAGCGCCCCCTGCAACGCCTCCTTGTAGGCATCCAGCAGCCGACGCTGCTCGTCCGGCGACTTGCCGAACACCAGCGGAAAGTTCAGGTGCGCCGTGAGCTCGTGGAAGCGGTGCAGCCCCCAGGCGGTGAGCCCCGCGACGCCGATCAGCATGCCCATCATCCGCGCCACGACCACCGCCGACGACGCCACCCCGTGCTGCGCCGACGGCGTGGCGCGCAGCACCGCGGCCGAGAGCGGGCCGATCACGAGCCCGAGCCCGAAGCCGGCGATCACGAGGTCGGTGTCGAGCCGGGGCAGCAGCCCGAGATACCGCACGTCGAGGATGTTCGCGGGCCAGCCGGCCACGAGCACGTACCCGGCCGCGGCCACCACCAGCCCCGCCACCGCGACGACCCGCTCGCCCGCGCGCGACACCAGCCATCCGCCCAGCACGGCGCCGACCGGCAGGGCGATCAGGAACCGGGTCAGCACCAGCGTCCCCTGCACCCCGCTCCGCCCGAGCAGCGTCTGCGCCACCAGCTCCACGTCGACCAGCGTCACCATCAGCGCCGCCCCCGCGCAGAAGCTGGCCCCCAGCGCCGCGAAGAACGGCCGCCGCAGCGCCCCGCGCAGGTCGACCAGGCGCGTGCGGGCCCGCGCCTCCCACGCCACGAACAGCAGCGCCCCGACCCCGGCACCGGCCAGCGCCCACCCACCCCAGGGCGGCAGCACCGCGCGCTCGGGATCCGGGTTGTAGAGGCCCACCACCGCGACACCGAGCGTCAGGGCCAGCAACAGCCCGCCCACAACATCGGTTTTCCGCTTCGGTACCCCCTGAGCCCGCCCCGGCAGCGCCACCCACACGAGCGCGATCGCGATCGCCGCGAGCGGGAGGTTGAGCCAGAAGATCCCCCGCCACGACCCGAAGAGGGCGGCGACCCCGACCCCGTACAGCGGCCCGAGCACACTCCCGAGCTCCTGAGCCGCCCCGACCGCCCCGAGCACGCCGGCCCGGCGCCGCTCGGCCCAGAGGTCCCCGGCCAGCGCGAGGGTGACCGGCAGCAGCGCGCCGCCGGCCAGGCCCTGCACGGTGCGCCCGGCGGTGAGCAGCCAGATGGAGTCCCCGGAGGCCGCGGTGAGCACCGACCCGCCCGCGAACCCGGCCAGGCACCCGACGATCACCGCCCGCCGCCCGAGCCGATCCGAGAGCGACCCGAGCAGCGGCATCCCGGCGATGTACCCGAGCAGGAACCCGGTCACCACGGGCGTCACGCGTTCGAGCCGGTTGGTCGCGATGTGCAGCGCATCGAGGATGTCGGTCAGCACCCCCACGACCACGTACGCGTCCAAGGCCGCGAGCAACACCGTCGCCCCACCGACCCCGATCGCCAGCCCCCGCCGAACCCGAACCCCGCCACCACCGACCGCACCCACGCCGACGCCTGAAGCCGCACCCACTCCGCCGCCAGAAGCCGCACCCACACCGCCACCACCCGCCGCACTCACGCTGCCGCCAGCCGCACCCACTCCGCCGCCAGCCGCATCTGCAAAGCCGTCGGTCGCATCCGCTCCGCCGCCGGTTGCTCTCACTCCGCCGCCAGAAGCCGCGCTCCCGTTCCCGCCGGCCGCGCTCGCACTGTCGCCGCCACCGTCGACCGCGTCGACCGCCCGCTCCTCACCGGCCGCGGTCACGCCTCGCTCACCGCCGACCCCCAACGAAAGCGGCGCCCGGAAGCGAACCGCGTCCCATCGCCGTCAAGCGACGGCGAGCAACCCCGGCCAGCGCGAAGTCCGGCTCGCACCGGCAATACGGAAATGTCGGATATGTCGTGGCGCGAAGCGCCCGACATATCCCCGCCGCACGAGTCGACGGTGTCGGCGAACGGCATCGGGCGCGGCCTACTTCGGCGGCGTGATCGTCACGGCGGCGTCGAACTCGGTGAAGGTCACCGTCACCGTGCCGCCCTTCGAGTCACCGACGGCCGGGAGATCGAACGCGGCCTTCAGCAGTCGCTTGTTGTCCTTGGCGATCCACACCCGGCCCGGCGCCGCGCCGGTCACGCCGGGCACGATCTTGGAGAGGTTCTCGGCCGGGAACTTGGCGCTCACGCGGTAGGTCGCCTGGCCGTCGACGTTCTCCGAGGCCTCCGTCTTGCCTTCGGTCGCGGTGCTCAGCACCTTGGCGATGCCGCGCTCGGGGTCGAGGATCGCCGACGGGTCGTAGACGGACGCGGCCAGGGCGAGCGGGATCTGCTGGTAGTCGCCGGTCGGGCCCTTGAGGTACATCGTCTGGCCCACGATCGTGAAGTTCAGGTCGGTCGCCGCGCCCATCTGCTCGATCTGCGCGGTGCCCTGGGCGTTGCCCTCCTTGGTCAGCACGCCTTCGGCGCGCTTGAGGGCGATGCCCGCGATCGTGCCGTCGGCGGCGATGAGGAACTTGGCGCTCTTGATCGCGCCCATCGCGGTCGAGGAGTCCTTGAGCAGCCCGTCGGCCGCCGGCAGGTTCGGGTCGGCCGAGGGGGCCGAGCTCTTCTTGTCGTCGGAGGAGCAGCCGGAGAGCGCGACGAGCGTGGCCGTCAGCGCGGCGATGCCGGCAACGAGCAGACCGGGGCGGGACTGGGTGCGGGACATACCGGCATGCTAGACCGGCCCCGGTAACAACTCGGTGAGCGCCGCTGAGCGCCCTCTCAGGCCCGCCCGCGGCCCAGGTCACGAATCGATGGCGCCGACGAAGACGCGACGGAAGCGCCCGGCCCGCCAAAAAAGCGTGACGACGCGCCAAGGCTGCCAAAGAGCGCGACGACGTGACGAGACCGGCAAAGAGCCGCGGCCGGCCCGGCGATCAGGAGCGGCCGGCGAGAAGCTCGGCCACGGCGCGGCCGGCCGCGGCCGTCGCGCCGAAGGTCGCGATGTGCACGTCGCCCAGTGGAGAGGCCGGGACGCCCATCTCGACGACGACGGCGTCAGGGCGTACCGATAACGCGCCCTTCAAGGATTCCGTCATCCACTCGTAGCGGTGCGGGTCCCGCGCGACCAGCACGAGCGGCCGCCCGCAGGACGCCTCGAGGGCGTCGGGCAGGCCCGCCGACGACGACAGCCGCGTGCCCGTCGTGGCCGGCACCAGCTCCGCCAGCGGCGCGAGCAGGCCCCAGGGCGTCTCGGGGGCGATGGCGAGGTTGAGCTGGGGCTGGAACTCGATGACGTACGGCGCGGCGGCGAGCGGGAACGTCGCCTCCGGGGCCGAGATGCGCAGCGCGCGCCGGGCCGCGGACAGGCCCACGGCGGCCGCACGCGGGTCCGGGGCGACCTTCGGGACCGCGAGCGACCAGGCGGCCAGGCGGGCGACCCGCGCGGCGGCGTCAGCGAGGCGCTCCTCGGCGAGCTCGCCGGAGCGGACCGCGGCGACGATCGCGTCACGCAGCATGGTCGCGGTCTCCTCGTCCGCGTGCTCCCCGCCGACGCAGATGGCGTCGGCGCCGGCCGCGAGCGCGAGCACGGTGGCGTTGGCCAGGCCGTACCGGTCGGAGATGGCGCGCATCTCGATGCCGTCGGTGACGATGAGGCCGTCGAAGCCGAGCTCGCCGCGGAGCAGGTCCGTCATGATCTTGCGGCTGAGGGTTGCCGGGAAGTCGGGATCCAGCGACGGTACTCGCAGATGCGCGCTCATCACCGCCTGCACGCCCGCGGCGATGGCGGCCCGGAACGGAATCAGCTCGACGGCCTCGAGGTCGGCGCGGCCGGCCTTGATCAGCGGTACGTCCAGATGGGAGTCGACGTTGGTGTTCCCGTGGCCCGGAAAGTGCTTGGCACAGGCCGCGACGCCGGCCTCCTGCAGCCCGGTGATCCAGGCCGCGGTGTGCCGGGCCACGCGCTCGGGCTCGGCGCCGAACGCGCGCGAGCCGATGACCGGGTTGTTCGGGTCGTTGTTGACGTCGGCGTCGGGCGCGTAGTCGAAGGTGATGCCGGCCGCGGCGAGATCGCGCCCGAGGTGGCCGGCCACCTCGCGGGTCAGGGCCGGGTCGTCGATCGCGCCGAGCGCGAGGTTGCCGGGCCAGGGGCTACCGGTGTACGCATCGAGCCGGGTGACATCGCCGGCCTCCTCGTCGATGGCGACGATGACGTCCGGCTTCTCGGCACGCATTGCCGCGGTCAGCTCGGCGACCTGGTCGCGGTCGACCACGTTGCGGGCGAACAGCGCGACGCCGCCCAGCCCTTCGGCGAGGCGGCGACGAAGCCACGGCGGCGGCTCTTTGCCGACGAACCCGGGCTGGAGCACGGCGTCCGCCATGCTCCTGAGTTCGACCCCCGTGCGTGCGTCCATGCGTGACCACCCTTTCGCTTGGCGAAAATGGTCACATCACGGCTCGGTAATAGTCAAGAAACCTTCCAGTAGTTAACAGGCTCTTCCCAGTCCGGAATCACCCGTGCGGGCGGATGGTCCAGACCACCGTCATGGTCGTCGTGACGGCGCCGTCAGCCCGGGTGACCTCGATGGAAACCGGGAACTCGGGGCGCCCGCCGGCCTGCAACTCATCGATGACCTCCGACACCGGGCGGCCCAGCGTGGCCGTGGCGGCGACCGGGCCGCGGGCCAGCTTCGCGTACGCGATGTCCGAGCGCACCGCCAGCGGCGTGCCCAGGTGCAGGTGCGGGCCGAACGCGGCCATCACCACGGCGCCCGAGGCCGTCTCCCCGAGCGCGAACAGGGCCCCGGCGTGCGGGCCGGCCACGTGGTTGTGCAGGCGCTCCTCGTCCGGGAGCGTCGCGACCGCCCGGACGACGTCACCCTCGGCATCCAGATCGGTGATCTCGATGCCGAGGGTGCGCGCGAACGGTACGGCCGCGATGAGGTTCTCGCCGAGCGTCTTCGAGTCCAGGGTCATGCCGCGATGTTACCGGCGGGTAGCAACAGCGGGATCAGGAGAACAGCCGACCGATGGCCTGCACGATCTCGACGTAGAAGTTGCCCTCGATCTGACGGAAGATCTGGAACGGCTCGTCCGGCGAGCCGAAGAAGGGCCGCAACGTCCAGGCCAGCTGCGTGCCGACGAAGCCGAACAGCAGGATCCAGACGTTGAGCAGGGTCATGCTGGCCGGCCGCTCCCCCGGCGCCAGCTGCTCGACCGGGCGCGGTTGCGGAAGGTGATGGATCTGCCGCACGCCCGGCGCCAGCGGCAGGAGCTCGGGCGGGGCCACGATCGTGGCAACGAGGCCATTGGGCTGGGGCTGGGGCTGGGGCTGGGCTGGCGCGGGAACGGCGGACACCGGGGTGACGACCTCGGCTTCGGCCTCCTCGGTCGAAGCCTCGGCCGGGGCGGCGAGCGCGGCCAGGGCGGCCTCTTCGCGCTCCTTCTCCCGGCGCCGGGCCTCGGCCAGGGCCGCGGTGTGCTCGTTGAGCGACCGCATGCCGCTGGTCAGGAACCGCAGGCCGACGAACGCGGTCATGGTGAGGATGCCGACGTTCAGGATCTTGTAGAAGTCGTAGCTGAACGCGGTGATGAGGAAGAACAGGCTGATCGGCGCGAATGCGAGCGAGAGCACCGACGTCACGGTGATCGTGACCATGACGAGCGACAATGCCTGCTTCACCTGGAGCCGGGCGCCGAAGACCAGGTTGAACAGGTACAGCGTGGGCAGGCAGATCGCCAGCGTCATGAGGAACAGCAGGGGCAGCTTCACCGCCGAGATCGCCGCCATCGCGACGCTGTGGGACGCCCCAAGCACGGCTCCGTAGCAGGCCAGGGCTACTACGGAGCTGTACAGCATCTGCCGGGTCAGCTTGCCGAGCTCGCGCTCCTCACCGATCTGCCGCCAGATGCCCTCGCGGTCGCGCAGGATGCGCTCGATGATGAGCAAGCCGGAACTGGATTCGCCATAGGCTGCCATCGGCGCAGGCTATGTGATGCCAGTCACTCAGCGCCACCCCACGTCGATGCGCTGTCCCCTTTCGTCGAAAAAGTGCAGAGCTTCCATGCGCACAGCGACGGTCAATGGATGACCGTGCGTCACATTCGGGTAGGGCGCCAGGCGCACGGCGAGCTCGGCCGGGCGCCGGTGGTGCCGGCCCGGGTCGCTCAGCACGCTCTCGCGGTTCTGCGGCCGGCGCTGGGTGCCGCCGCGTCCGTTGACGCCGGCCCCGACGAGCTCGTCCTCGCCGCCGCGCCCGGTGATCTTGCTGACGAACCGCCGCAGCCCGCCGCCGTTGATCGGGATGTCGGTCGGCGGCTTGCCGATCTCGTCGACGATCACGGCGGTCGCGCCGATGTCGAGGAACGCCAGCGACTCGTGGCCGTGGTGCTCGAGGTAGCGGATGCGGCCCCGCAGCACGTCACCCGTGGTCGAGTCCGGCACCGGGGCCAACGCCTCCGCCCGCACCCCGATGACGATGCGCTCGCCGTGGAAGTGCGCGACCTGGCGCGAGCGCAGGTCGTTCCAGGGCAGGTGCAGCACCTGGTCGCCCATGTGCAGGGCGATGTGGCGGTCGAGGTGCACGTAGACCTCGGCCTCGAGCAGGTTCATGCGCGGGCTGCCGAGGAAGGCGGCCACGTAGAGGGTCGCCGGGCGGCCGTACACCTGCGTCGGGGTGCCCACGTCCTGCAGGACGCCCTTGCGCAGGATCGCCACCCGGTCGGCCATGGTCAGCGCCTCGGCCTGGTCGTGCGTGACGTAGATCGTCGTGACGCCGAGCTCCCGCACCAGGCCCGAGATCTCGGCCCGCAGCTCGGCGCGCAGGCCGCTGTCCAGGTTCGACAGCGGCTCGTCCATGAGGAACAGCTTCGGCCGGCGCACGATGGCCCGCCCCATCGCGACCCGCTGCCGCTGACCACCGGAGAGCTGGCCGGGCTTGCGGGCGAGCACGTCGCCGATGCCCAGCGCGCTGGCCACCTCCGCGACCTGCTCCGCCCGCGGCTCGGGCTCGATGCCGGACAACCGCAGCGGGAAGCCGATGTTCTCGCCGACCGTCATGTGCGGGTAGAGGGCGAAGTCCTGGAAGACCATCGCGACCCCCCGCTCCCGCGGCGGCAGGTCGTTGGCCAGTTCCCCGTCCATGATGATCGCGCCGGAGGTGGGGTCCTCCAGCCCGGCCACCATGCGCAGCAGCGTCGACTTCCCGCAGCCGCTGGGACCGAGGAGCACCATGAACTCGCCCTGTCCCACATCCAGGTTCACTCGGTCGACGGCAACCGTGCCGTCGGCGAAGACCTTCATCACATCTTTGAGTGCGACGGTAGCCACCGTCACCTCCACCCCAGGTCAGCAATTCGCGGTTCGGCCAGTTACCCCGAGTCAAATACTGTGATGAGGGGCACGCAAGTTGGTCCATCGGGTAAATGACCAGTGTTCAAGGCGTTACCGCGCAACTACTGTCGCGAAATTTTCCTGGTGGGCACCAGGATCACCCCGCCGGGAAGTTCACCGTTACCGATGAGTACCCCAGGGCGCCCAGGAACTGCTGCAGCATCTTGCGCGTGTTGTCCTCGGCACGTTTCTGCAGGCCGGCGTCCTTGGCGGCGTCGCCGATCTTCTGCTCGGCGAGCTTGTAGACCTCCTGCAGACGGTTCGGGTCCGAACTGAAGGCGTCGCCGATGCGGTTGAAGACCCCGCGTTCCTCTTGGTAGACGTAGCTGTGGTCGTTGTCGATCCGGACCGGCCGCAGCTGCGGGGCGGGCAGGTTGATCTCGGCCGTGCGACGGTCCTCGGACTCCTTCACCGCGCCCTGGCCGATGCTGGAGAAGTCGACGTAGACCTCGACCGAGCCGGCCGCGACGAACAGAATGCGCTCATTGAGCAGAAAGTCCGGGATGTACTTGCGGTCCTTCTGCACGTCGACGATGACCTGAAAGTTCCCCTCGGCCGCGACGAACTGGTTGAGGTCCTGCACGGACTTCAGCAGCGCGGGGCCGGAGCGGTCGGTCTGCTCCTGCGCGAAGGGGTTCTTCAGGCCGGGGAACAGCCCGATGGTCTTCGCGCCGAGCACGAGCGCGACGACGAGACCGATCGCGGCCACGAGCCAGAACAGCCCGCGCATCGCGCCGCCGCCCTGCTTGACGATCACCGGCTGGGGCGGATCGACGGGCCTGCGGTCGTCGCGCGGGTCGAGCCGGTCGCCGATCTCCAGACGGTTCCCAGGGCCTGATGCAACCTCGGGATACTCGGAGGTCTTCGACTCTTCGTTGTCGGCCATGCTGACGGCTCCCGGGTGCGGAGGATCTACCTACCGCTAACGGTAAGGGGATCGGTAAAGCGCCGCGAATCGATCTCAGGCGAACGCGGCGAGCCCGGTGAGGCGCTGCCCGATGACCAGCTGATGGATCTCCGAAGTTCCCTCGTACGTGAGCACCGTCTCCAGATTCGCGGCGTGGCGCATGATCGGGTACTCCGCGCTGATGCCGTTGGCGCCGAGGATCGTGCGGCACTGGCGGGCGATGCCGAGCGCCTCCCGCACGTTGTTCAGCTTGCCCACGCTGACCTGCTCGGGCCGCAGCCGCCCGGCGTCGGCGAGCCGGCCGAGGTGCAGGGCGAGCAGGTACCCCTTCTGCAGCTCCACCGCCGCGTCTGCGAACTTGGCCTGGGTCAGCTGGAATCCGGCGATCGGCCGGCCGAACTGCTCGCGGGCGCCGGCGTAGTCCAGCGCGGTGTGCAGGCTGTCCCGCGCGGCCCCGAGCGCGCCCCACACGATGCCGTAGCGCGCCTCGGTCAGGCAGGACAGCGGCGCCTTCAGCCCGCGCGCGAGGGGCAGCTGGGCCGAGGCGGGCAGCCGGACCTCGTCGAGGAAGATCTGCCCGGTGCAGGAGGCCCGCAGCGAGAGCTTGTGGTGCACGACCCGCGCGCTGAATCCGGGGGTGTCCGTCGGTACCGCGAAGCCGCACACCCCGTCGTCGGTGCGCGCCCACACGACGGCCACGTCCGCGACGGGCGCGTTGGTGATCCACATCTTGCCGCCGCTGAGCACCCAGTCGTCGCCGTCGCGCCGGGCCCGGGTGGTCATCGAGGCCGGGTCGGAGCCGTGGTCGGGCTCGGTCAGCCCGAAGCACCCGATCGCGTCGCCGGCCGCCATCCGGGGCAGCCACTCGGACTTCTGCTCCTCGGACCCGTACTTCCAGATCGCGAACATCGCCAGCGACCCCTGCACCGACACGAGGCTGCGCACGCCCGAGTCGCCGGCCTCGAGCTCCAGGCACGCCAGCCCGTAGGCCACGGCGCTGGCCCCGGCGCACCCGTAGCCCTCCAGGTGCATGCCGAGCAGCCCCACCCCGGCAAGCTCCTTGGCCAGCTCGCGGACGGGCACCTCGCCGCGCTCGTACCACTCGGCCACGTTGGGCCGGACGTGATCGTCGACCACCCGGCGCACGAGCGCCCGGATCGCCAGCTCCTCCTCGGAGTGCAGTCCGTCGATGTCGAGCAGGTCGAGGGGGCGCGCCGGCGTCGTCGTCACGCCCCCCAGAATATGCACTAAGCCTGCAAAACCCGCGCGTGGATCGATGTCCTCTGCTGCAAGGCGGCCCGCAGCGCGCGGTGCAGGCCGTCCTCCAGATAGAGCGCGCCCTCCCACTGCACGACGTGCGGGAACAGGTCGCCGTAGAACGTCGAGTCCTCGGCGAGCAGGTGGTCGAGCGCCAGCTCCCGCTTGGTGGTGATGAGCTGGTCGAGCCGCACCGGGCGCGGCGGGATCTCGGACCACTGCTTCAGTGTGAGCCCATGCTCCGGATACGGCCGACCCTCACGGACCGCCTTGAAGATCATGAACGCGTCACCCCCCTGACCGTGCCAGGGTACCGACTGGGTGCGACAGAAACCGCGTCACGAGCCTGCCTGGTTACCCCAATTCCCGCGGTGCGTAACACTCGGTGACTCCCGCCGGCCCCGCTTGAGCGACGCCGAGCGCGTGTCGGGCGCGCGGTACCCGAGCGTCATGGCCCCGATCGGCGTGTATGCCTCCGGGACGCCGAACTCGGCCCGGAACTGCGGGATCCGATCCGGCGTGATGCCGAAGAAGCACGAGCCCAGCCCCTCGTCCACCGCGCCGAGCAGCACCAGCAGGCTCGCCATCCCGGTGTCGATGTGCCAGTACGGCACCGGCCACCGGGCCTCGTCGCGGTCCGTCCAGCCCTTGTCCGGCTGGGCGTAGCGGTCGAGGTAGGCGTCCCGGTGGCTCAGCGGCACGACGATGACGGGCGCCTTGGTCATGCCCTCCATCCAGCCCGTCGGCAGATGCTCCTCGGGCGTGGTGGCGGTCCAGAACCGCTCGACGTCCGCGGGGGTGTCGAGCAGCAGGAACTCCCAGCCCTGGGAGAAGCCCGCCGACGGGGCGTGCACCGCATACCCCAGCAGCCGCTCGACGATCTCCGCCGGGACCGGACGGTCGGGGTCGTAGTTGCGCACCATCCGCCGCCGGCGGATCACCTCGGAGAGCTCCATGCCTGAAGCCTAGATCGCGCGGATCCCCCAGCTCCCACGCCAGGTCGAACCCGGATCCAGCACGACGACGTCGCGGCCGGAGCGGAACGCGTCGGGCGGGCAGGTCATGGGCTCGATCGCCAGGGCCTTGCGCAGCCGGTCGGCGGGCAGCGTGTCGGAGGAGTACACCTGCCACCACGAGAAGGCGGCGTCGGCCCAGACGGTCACGCCGCGGCCGTCGGGCGCGGTGACGTCGACCTGCGAGCCGCCGTCGGCCGCCGCGTCCACGTCGCCGAAGGCCGTGTCGAGCACCGTGGCGCCGAGCCGGCGGCCGTCCACGAAGTCGTACTCGGTGCCCGCCACCCGGGCCGCGCCGATCGGCAGCAGCCGCGCGTCGACGAGCAGGCGGCTGCGGGCCGGCACGCGGAGGGTCAGCTCGTCCACGGGCACGCCCGGGACGAGGACGTACGGGTGCGTGGCGAGCCCGAACGGAGCCGCCCGGTCGCCGGTGTTGGTGACCTCGTGCTCGGCGCGCAGGCCACCCTCGCCGACCGACCAGGTGGTCCGCAGCCGCAACGGCCATCCGTAGCCGGGCTGGGGCACCAGGTCGTGCTCGACGGTGATGCGGTCCTCGGCCACGTCCACGACGGCCCAGCGGGCCCAGTTCACGAGGCCGTGGATGGCGTTGTGCCGCTCCGGCTCGGTCAGCGGCAGCTGCTGGTGCTCGCCCTCGAAGGCGAACTGCCCGTCGCGGATCCGGTTCGGCCAGGGGGCCAGCACCTGCCCGGCGCTGCCGACGGCGCGCTCGTGCTCCTCGTAGCCGGAGACGACCTCGCGCCCGTTCGAGGTGAAGGTGCGTACGCCACCGCCCACCTCGACGATGACGGCCTCCTGGCCGCCGGAGCGGATCGTCCACTGTGTACCCGAGGGGGCGAGCTGCAGCTGCGCTGCGGCGGCGGTTTCCATGAGCGTGACAATATCGTCACGAAGACGTGTCGGTGTAGCGGAGGAGCACCGGGAATGCCGCTCCGAGCAGCACCGCCACCACAGCGGCGGCGATCCCACCCGCGACCCACGAGAATGTCGCGCCCGTCACGTCGGCCACCGAGCCGGCCCGAAGGTCACCCAGACGTGGGCCTCCGGCGACCACGGCGAAGAAGACGCCCTGCAGCCGCCCGCGCATCGCGTCAGGCGCGCTGAGGAGCACCGTCTGGCGGTACACCCCGCTGATCATGTCCGCGGCACCGGCCAGCGCCATGAAAGCTACACATGCCCACAGCCACGGGACCGCGCCGGCCGCCGCGACCGCGAGCCCCCAGCCGACCACGGCGCCGACGAGCGCGATGCCGCGGCGGTGCACCCGGTTGATCCAGCCCGAGGTGAGCCCGGCCAGCACGGCGCCGATGGCGATCGAGGAGTACAGCCAGCCCAGGGACGATTCCCCGAAGCGCTGGTCGGCGACGACCGGGAACAGCGCCTTGGGCATGGCCAGCACCATCGCCGCGATGTCGATGGCGAAGGTGAGCAGGATCAGCCGGTGCCCGGCCAGGAAGCGCAGCCCGACGCCGATGTCCCGCAAGCCGGCGGAGCCGCCGCGGGCCGACTGCGTCTCCACCGACGAGGCCTGTGTCGCCTGACTGTGCTTCTCGCCGGTCGGCGGCAGGGCGGGCAGGCGCAGGGCGGCCCACAGCACGACGGTGAACAGCACGGCGTCGACGGCGTAGGCGGCCGAGAAGTCGAACGCGGCGATCACCACCCCGGCGCCCACCGGGCCGCCGATCGCGGCCACGTTGGACACGGTGAAGCCCAGCGTGTTGGCCGAGGCCACCTCCTCCGGGCCGACCAGCGACGGGATGATGGCCTGGCGCACCGGGCTGTTGATGCCGAACGCGGCCGACTGGGCGGCGATGAGCCCGAGCATCAGCCACGCGTTGTCCAGGTGCAGCACGGCCTGGGCGAGCAGCCCGAGCGTCGTGAGCCACATCAGCACGGAGCTGGCCACCAGCACCTTGCGGCGGTCGTACGCGTCCGCGATGGCGCCGCCCCAGATCGAGAACACGATGAGCGGGACGAGGCCGACGAAGCTGGCCATGCCGACCCAGAGCGCGGACTTCGTGATGGCGTAGACCTGCACCGGCACGGCGACCGCGGTGAACTGCACGCCGAAGAAGCTGACCGCGTTGCCGACGAAGATGCGGCGGTACGGCCCGTGGCGCAGCGGCCGCACGTCGATCGCGTGCCGCCGCAGCCAGCCCCGCGGCTTCCCCTGCTGTTGCTGCTCGTCCTCGACCGCGGTCACGGCGCGAGCCGCTCGACCTTGACGTCACCCTCCGCGATGACGAACCGCAGCCGGTCGTGCAGCCGGCTGCCCCGGCCCTGCCAGAACTCGACCTCGTCCGGCGCGACCCGGAACCCGCCCCAGTGCGGCGGCGCCTCGATCGGCCCGTCGCCGAAGCGCTCCTCGGCCGCCGCGAGCCAGCGCTCGAGATCGGCCCGGGCGCCGATGACCGTCGACTGCGGGCTCGCCCAGGCGCCGAGCTGGGCGCCGCGCGGACGCACCGCGAAGTACTCCTCGGTCTCCTCGCGCGGCACCTTCGTCACCGTTCCGCTCACGATGACCTGCCGGTGGAGGTGGTACCACGGAAAGACGAGCGTGGCCCTCGGGTTCCCGGTGAGATCGTGCCCCTTGTGCGATTCGTAGTTCGTGAAGAACGTGAATCCGCGCCGGTCGTATCCCTTGAGCAGCACGGTGCGCGCGGACGGCCGGCCCTCGGCGGAGGCGGTGGCCAGCAGCATCGCGTTGGGCTCCGGAAGACCGGCCTCGACGGCGTCGGCGAACCAGGTGGCGAACTGGTCGAACCAGGTCGCGGCGAGCGTCTCCTCATCCAGCTCGCCGGAGTACTCCGTGCGCATGCGCGACAAATCTTGCGGTGATGTGCTGGGTCTCACGCTCACATCCTTCCTCCGGAGATCGAATTTGCGTGAAGATGTGTCATGTAGGACACATCTGAGCCACCGTTCAGTCGGCAGCGACCGCGTTCCGGGGCGAAGATGGCTGGGAGTTGACACCCCGATTTCACGCAGGAGTGAGTCATGTCCGATTTCAAGCCGGGACTCGAGGGCGTGATCGCCTTCGAATCCGAAATTGCGGAGCCCGACAAGGAAGGCGGCGCCCTGCGCTATCGCGGGGTCGACATCGAGGATCTCATCGGCCAGGTGTCCTTCGGCAACGTTTGGGCATTGCTCGTCGACGGGAAGTTCGGGCCGGGCCTGCCGCCCGCCGAGCCGTTCCCGGTACCGGTGCACTCCGGTGACATCCGGGTCGACGTGCAGTCCGCGGTCGCCATGCTGGCGCCGTACTGGGGCCTCGGCCAGCTGCTCGACATCGAGACCCCGCAGGCCCGCGAGGACCTCGCCCGGGTCAGCGTCACCGCGCTGTCGTTCGTCGCGCAGGCCGCCCGCGGCCTCGGGCTGCCGGCCGTGCCGCAGAAGGAGATCGACAAGGCCGAGACCATCGTCGAGCGGTTCATGCGCCGCTGGCGCGGCGAGCCCGACCCGCGGCACGTCAAGGCGGTCGACGCCTACTTCATCTCGGCCGCCGAGCACGGCATGAACGCCTCCACGTTCACCGCCCGCGTGGTCGCCTCCACCGGCGCCGACGCGGCCGCGTGCATCTCCTCCGGGATCGGCGCCCTGTCCGGCCCGCTGCACGGCGGCGCGCCGTCGCGGGTGCTCGGCATGATCGAGGCGGTCGAGCGCTCCGGGGACGCGGAGGGCTACGTCAAGGGCGTCCTGGACCGCGGCGAGCGCCTGATGGGCTTCGGCCACCGGGTGTACCGCGCCGAGGACCCCCGCGCCCGCGTGCTGCGCCGCACCGCCAAGGAGCTCAACGCCCCGCGCTTCGAGGTCGCCGAGGCCCTGGAGAAGGCGGCGCTGGAGGAGCTGCACGCCCGCCGCCCCGACCGCGTGCTCGCCACGAACGTGGAGTTCTGGTCGGCCGTCGTGCTCGACTTCGCCGAGGTGCCGGCGCACATGTTCACGTCGATGTTCACCTGCGCCCGCGTGGCCGGGTGGAGCGCCCACATCCTGGAGCAGAAGGAGCTCAACCGGCTGGTCCGGCCGTCGGCGAAGTACGTCGGCCCGGCCCCGCGCAAGCCGCAGGACGTCGAGGGCTGGGACCGTATCCCGCACGGCGTGTAGCGGTCCGGAGCGAAGCGGAGGAGCCGCTACACCATAAATGCAGCTCCCGCACGCCGCCGTAGCGAAGCGGAGGCGGCGTGTGACGCTCGTTATTTTTCTCGGGGGTGCGGCGGAAAAGTGGCAGGATCCGCGAGGTACCCGCTGCCGCCGCACCCCGGGAGTCTCTCCATGGCCGAAATCCGCATTCCCGACGAGATCAAGCCCAAGGACGGGCGCTTCGGCGCCGGCCCGAGCAAGGTGCGGCCCGAGTCCGTGCAGGCTCTCGCGGGCGTCGCCTCGACGTGGATGGGGACGAGCCACCGCCAGAAGCCGGTCCGCGACCAGGTCGCCCGGCTGCGGCGCGGCCTCGCGGAGCTGTTCAGCCTGCCCGAGGGCTACGAGGTGGTGCTCGGCAACGGCGGCAGCACCGCGTTCTGGGATGTCGCGGTCTTCGGCCTGATTCGGGACAGGGCCCAGTTCGCCAGCTTCGGCGAGTTCGGCGCCAAGTTCGCCTCGGCCGCCAAGAAGGCCCCGTTTCTCGGCGAGCCCACCGTGATCAAGGCGGACCCGGGCACCGGCGCGTTCCTGCGCGCCGAGGAGGGCGTGGACGCGTACTGCTCGCCCCACAACGAGACCTCGACCGGCGTCGCGGTGCCGGTGCAGCGGCTGCGCGGTACCGATGAAGGCTCTTTGCACCTGACCGACGCGACCTCGGGCGCCGGCGGGCTCGACGTGGACGTCAGCCAGACCGACGTGTACTACTTCGCGCCGCAGAAGGGCTTCGGCTCCGACGGCGGCCTGTGGATCGCGCTCATGTCGCCGGCCGCCATCGCCCGGGTCGCGGAGATCAAGGAGTCGGGCCGCTACATCCCCGACTTCTTCGACCTGCAGACGGCCATCGACAACTCGCGGCTCGAGCAGACCTACAACACCCCGGCCCTGGCCACCATCTTCATCGCCGCCGAGCAGGTCGACTGGATGCTGGCCGGCGGCGGGCTCTCCTTCGCGGCCAAGCGCAGCGAGGAGTCGGCGTCGCTGCTGTACGGCTGGGCCGAGCGCTCCAGCGTGGCGACCCCGTTCGTCACCGACCCGGCGGTGCGCTCCAACGTGGTCGGGACCATCGACTTCGCCGACTCGATCGACGCGGCGGCCATCTCGAAGGCGCTGCGGGCGAACGGGATCGTGGACACCGAGCCGTACCGCAAGCTGGGCCGAAACCAGCTGCGCATCGCGATGTTCCCGGGCGTCGACCCGGCCGACGTCGAGGCGCTGACCGTGTGCATCGACTATGTGATCGAACGGCTCTGATCTGCTTTTCCTCGGCGCGCCTGTCTTCGTTGCGGCTAGGGTTGTCGTACTGTGACCAGCAGGCGCCGGCCGATGGCGCCTGAAGCGGGTGGGACGGAGGCACGCGATGCGGCCTGTGCGATTCGTCGCCCTCTCGGAGGACGGCCAAGCGTTCGTCCTGGCCGACGAGGTAGGGCGGCTGCTGGCGCTGCCCATCGATGAGCGTGTCCAGGGTGCCCTGCGCCCGGATCACGGCCACCATCCGGTCAGCGTCGCCGAGACCGGCTCGTCCCAGCTCGCGCCCCGCGACATCCAGGCCCGCATCCGCTCCGGCGAGTCGGCCGAGGAGGTCGCGCGGGTCGCCGGCGTGCCCGTGGACCGGGTCCTGCGCTACGCGGGCCCGGTGCTGCAGGAGCGCGCCATGCTCGCCCAGCACGCCCGGCGCACGCGGCTGAAGACGTCGGACCGGGGCTCGTCCCTGGCCGAGGTCGTCGACACGCGGCTCGGGCAGCACGGGATCGACACCGAGAAGATCTCCTGGGACGCGTACCGCCGCGAGGACGGCACGTGGCGGATCACCGCGACGTGGCCGAGCGGCAAGGCGACCGCCCAGGCCGTGTGGGAGCTCGACAAGGCCCGGCAGCTGGTCGCGCCGCACGACGACATGGCGCAGTACCTGTGCACCGAGCGCGGCCCCGGCGTCCTCGGCCAGGAGCCGCCCGCGCCCGAGCGCGCGCTGCCCAGCCGCGGCGAGACCAGCCGCGGCGACCTCGGGCTGCGCCCCGACGCCGTGCGCAGCGGCGGCCACGAGCCGATCCGGCCGGCCGCGCCCGAGCGCCGCCCCGGCGGCCGCGGGCTGGGCAACGACCCGATCCGCGCCGGGCGCGACGCGCTGCTGGCCTCGCTGGACCGCCCGCTCGGCTCGCAGCCGGGCGAGGAGGCGGCGCCGGTCGTGACGCCGCCGGCCAAGCACGACAACCGGGCCCGCGGGGCGGCCGCGCTCATCGGGCGCTCGCCGTTCGACGAGGACACCGACCAGAGCAAGGAGGTGCCGGCGGTTCCCTCGCTGGCCGTCCTGCGCCCGCGGCGGAACACGACCTCGGCGGCCGGCCCGGTGGAGCAGCCCTCGGCGACGACGGAGAAGCCGCGCAAGCGTCTTCCGAGCTGGGACGACGTCCTGTTCGGCGGCGCCCCGGCCGCTCGGGAGACCTCCTGAGTAGTTTGGTGTGCATGGAGTACACCAACCTGGGCCGGACCGGCCTGTCCGTCAGCCGCCTCTGCCTGGGCACCATGAACTTCGGCCCGAAGACCACCGAGCCGGACAGCTTCGCGATCATGGACCGCGCGCTGGAGCACGGCATCAACTTCTTCGACACCGCCAACGTGTACGGCTGGAAGATCGGCGAGGGCATCACCGAGACGATCATCGGTAACTGGTTCGCCCAGGGCGGCGGCCGGCGCGAGAAGGTCGTGCTGGCCACCAAGGTCTACGGCAAGATGCAGGAGTGGCCGAACGGCCAGGGCCTCTCCGCGCGCCACATCATCGCCGAGGCCAACGCCTCCCTGCGGCGCCTGCAGACCGACTACATCGACCTGTACCAGATGCACCACATCTCCCGCAGCACGCCCTGGGAGGAGATCTGGCAGGCCATGGAGGTGCTCGTCGCGCAGGGCAAGGTGTTGTACGTCGGGTCGTCCAACTTCGCCGGCTGGCACATCGCGGCCGCGCAGGAGTCCGCGAAGTCCCGCCACTTCCTGGGCCTCGTCGCCGAGCAGTGCATCTACAACCTCATGGCCCGCACGGTCGAGCTCGAGGTGCTGCCGGCCGCCCGCCAGTACGGCCTCGGCGTCATCCCGTGGTCCCCGCTGCACGGCGGCCTGCTCAGCGGCGCCCTGGCCAAGCTGGCCGCAGGCTCGGCGGGCCGCAGCGGCGAGGGCCGCGCGGCCGAGGACCTGGAGAAGCACCGGCCGGCGATCGAGCAGTTCGAGAAGCTGGCCGCGGAGCTGGGCGCCGACCCGGCCAACCTGGCCCTGGCCTGGCTGCTGGCCCAGGACGGCGTGACGGCCCCGATCATCGGCCCGCGCACCCAGGAGCAGCTGGACAGCACGCTGGGCACGCTGGAGCTGAAGCTGGAGCAGTCCACGCTCGACCGCCTGGACGAGCTCTTCCCCCCGGTCGGCAAGGGCGGCCCCGGCCCCGAGGCCTGGGCCTGGTAGGTCTCTGCTCTCTGCTATCCGCCTCCTGGCTTTGCCGCGGCCGTCCGTTCGCTCTTATTGCAGGCTCTCTTATTGCAGGCGGACGGCCGCGAGCACGTCATATTCGGGTTGTGGCCCGAGATGGCTCCGCATCAGTCGTACCTCGTCCAGCCGCCATGCGGGCCCCCGGTACGCGGCGAGCACCTCGAGATCCACCGCGAGCTCCTCGGCCCCGACGACGGTCCCGGGCCTCGCGATCGTCACGTGCGGCTGCCAGTCCTGCCGGTCGAACGGCAGCCGGTGCCGCCGCAGCGCCTTGCGCACCGCGGCTCCGAGCCGCCGCAGCGCCACCCCGTCGTCCTCGGTCTCGATCTCGGCGACGAGATGCTTGAACTGCCTGCGCCCGAGCGTCCTGCCCCCCGCGATCCGGACGGTGGGCGCCGGGACGGAGGCAAGCTCTTCCAGCGCCTCGGCAGCGGCGACCTCGTCGTCGACGTCCCCGATGAACGCGACGGTGAGATGCCACCGCTCGGGCGCGGCGAGCCGAACGGACCGCTCCCGGGGCCGGGCCACCGCCAGCCCGTCGACCACACGCTTGAAGTGCTCGCGTACCTCAGCCGGCGGGTAGATCGCCATGAAGACCCTCAACCGCTCTCCGCTTCCAACTCGGACGGCCCCCGGTTCAGCGCGACTGCGCACTCGCGTTGCGCAACACGAGCCCGGCCCGCTGCAACTCCCCCTCGACCCGGAGCCGCTCGACCTCGAGGTCGATGCCGGAGAGCTCGTCGAGGTGCTCCTCGACGTCGAGCTGGGCGCAGGCGACGTGCAGTCCCTCGTCGTACGCCTCCTGCACCGCCACGAACCACACCCTCGACCGCATCGCGACGCTCTCGCGGAGCCGGTTGAGCCGCCGCAGATCTCCGGCCACCTGCTCGATCGGCGGCCCGACGGCCCGCTCACCCCGATCGCGCGCGGCGTCACCGGCCCCGCGGCCGACCCGGTTGAGCCGCCGCCAGCCGACCCGCGACCGCTCCGCCCCCGACCGCTCCGGCCGCGACTCGTTCCAGCGCCCGCGCGACTGCGCCTCCTCCCGCCGCCGGGCGCGCTCGTCGAGGCGGTGCCGGAGTCGCTTGGGCAGCAGGCGGCGGATCAGCTCCCAGCCGCGGGCGAGCACTTCGTCGGCCGACATGAGGAGCGCGCAGATCAGGCACGGAGCAACGGCGATCAGCCCAATGACTCCGGCCACCAGCAGGCCGTGCAGCACGCCCACGAGATGAGACTAAGCTCACACGAGAACGATCGCCACCGATTCAGGACTTCGGCCGGGTCAACCTTCGGCCGATAGATGCCGGGTTGGGCGGGTTTGGGGAGGATGACCGCGGCGCGAGAGGTCGAGGCCACGGCGCGACGGATGCGCGGGCGGAGGATGAACCGCAGCGCCGTGAGCCAGGCGGCGCGAGAGGTCGACGCCACCGCACAGCAGATGAGCGGGCGGCGCCGAGAGCCCGCAGGACGCGCGACGCGGGCGTGCGACGGGGCCGGCCGGGTTCCAGCCGGAGCGGGGCGCGAGGTGGCCGCCAGGGCCTCAAGCGGAGTCGGCGACCTTGGCCAGGGGCGCCGCGAGGCAGGGCGGGACCGGCAGCCTTGAGGTTCCCGCGCACCCGGCCCGGTCGGGAGGCCGGTTCCCGTCACCGGCAGCTCCATGGCGCGGCCTGGGCAGGCGGCCGAGTGGGGTGGTCAGCCTCGCGGATAGCGAATTGGGGTTGGGCAGGGCGGCGAGCCGGGAACGGGTGCCCGGCGCGAAGGGAGTGCCCGGCGGGAGATCGGTGCCTGACGCGAAGCGGGTGCCCGTGGGGATCGGTGCCCGATGCGGAATGGGCACCGCACACGAAGCGGGGGCCGGACGCGAAGTGGGTGCCCGGCGGGGAATCGGTGCCCGACGCGGAATGGGCGCCGGGCGCGAAGCGGGGCCGGGCGCGAAGCGGGGCCGGGCGCGAAGCGGGGCCGGGCGCGAAGCGGGGCCGGGCGCGAAGCGGGGCCGGGCGCGAAGCGGAGTGCCCGGCGGGAGATCAGTGCCCGACGCGGAGCGGGTGCCGGGCGCGGAGTGGGTGCCGGGCGCGGAGTGGCTGGTGAGGCCGGGTCGGCGGCGCCCCCTCGTCGTCGCCTGCCCGGCCTCACTGCCAGGGTCCCGGGGTTCGCCGGGACTGGGTTTACTGCGTGCCGGCCCGCAGCAGGGATCGGAGTTCTGCGATGGCCTCCTCGTCACCCTTCACCTCGATCGGGGAATGCGCATCGGTCGTTGGGGTCGATTCGCGTGCCCAAAGCCATCGCAGCAGGGGGACCGGAGAGGCCGTTACCGTCGCGGCCGGCGGAGGGTCGAGCGGGGAGCCGTTCAGCGGGGTCACCACGGCGCGGCCGTCGGTCGCGCGCACCAGCCAGGAGCGGGCGGACGCGGAAGTGGCGGGCGACGCCGGGTCGCCGGAGGCCGCGGGTGAGGAGGCGAGCATGCGCACCTCCACCGCGTGGCCCTTGGCCTGCTCCATGACCTTCTCGAACTCTTCCGGCCAGGCGTCCGAGGCGTAGCCGACGAAGATCTCCAGGACCTCGGCCACGCCGTCGGCGGCCAGGTCGTCGGCGATGGGGGCCGGGTCGATGACCTTGTGGGCGAACTCGGCGTCCAGGCGGTGGATGACCGTTTCGAGGGCCATGCGGCGGATCCAGAACTTCACCGTCTGGTCGGGCGTGTAGAAGGTCGGCACGGCGTCGGCGTCGTGGCGGCGGGAGAACTCGTGGGTCAGGGCGCCGTAGGCCCGGTCGAGCAGGGCGATCGGGGGCTCGGTCAGGATGTCTTCCGGCGGCCAGGGCGTCGGCCAGTCGCCGGCTCGCATGAGCTCGGCCTTGTGCAGGTAAACCTGGCCGACGTGGCGCACGAGGTCTCCTACCGTCCAGGGCAGGCAGGTGGGGACCTTGGCGGTCAGCCCGGCCCCGGCCACCTCGCGCAGGCGCATGTAGTCGGCGGACAGGCACTGCAGCAGTCGCGATCGCTCCATGACCGTGACTCAACCACATGGGTACGACAAAAACCGTCGCAGCCGCATCGTGCCGGTGCCAGCGCCGTGACCAAGTGCGCGTTCGGGCCCGCCGGTGAAACGGACCGCAGGCGCGATCTAGCGCACGGCGGGACGAACCGCCGGGACGCCCGCGGCGCGCTCGTGGACGTGCAGGCTCGGGCGCGGGCGCCAGGCCAGGTGGATGCGGCCGCGGACCCGCCGGAGCTGGAGCACGCCCAGGATCACCGTCGCGGCCAGCGACATGAGGCCGCCCGTCCAGAGACCCGAGCGCGGGCCGTAACGCTCCGCGCACCAGCCGATGATCAGCGCGCCGATGGGGGTGGTGCCGAGGAAGACGAGCACGTACAGCGCCATCACCCGGCCCCGGAAGGCGGCGTCCACGCCGAGCTGGACACGCTGGTTGGCGGCCTGGGCGAAGTAGATCATGAAGAAGCCGGTCGGCAGGAGCAGGGCCACCGCGATCACGAAGTTCGGGGCCAGCCCGACCAGTGACTCGAAGCCGGCGAAGAGGATGGCCGCGGCGAGCACGCGGTAGACCGACGGGCGGAGCCGGCGCCGGGAGCTGGCCAGCGCGCCGGCCAGGGCGCCGATGGCCATCGCGGTCGTGAGCAGCCCGAAGTACTTCGCGTCGACGTGGAACTCGACCCGCGCGAGCACGGCGAGGGTCAGCTGGAAGTTGAACCCGAAGAGGCTCACGAGGAACACCAGCAGGATGGCGAGGCTCAGGTCGGGGCGCTGCCGGACGTACCGCAGCCCGTCGATCGTCCGCGCCTCGCTCGCGGCCAGCGCGTCGCGCTCGACGCGGAACAGCTCCGCGGGGCTCATCCGGGCCAGTGAGACCAGCGGGGCCGTGCACAGCACCGCGGTGAGCAGGAAGATCGGGCCGGTCTTGTCGTGCAGGGCCGCGATGATCATTCCGGCGGCGGCCGGCCCGACGATGCGGGCGGTGTTGAACGTCGCCGACGACAGCGACAGCGCGTTGGGCAGCAGCTCCTTGCCGACCAGCTCGGAGACGAAGGACTGGCGCACCGGGGTCTCGATCGCGCTGATCGCCCCGAACAGCGCGGCGGTGGCGAACACCCACCACAGGTTCGCGATCCCGGTCACGACGAGCATGCCGAGCAGGGTGGCGACGATCGCGGAGCCGGCGTTGGCGAACAGGAGCAGGCGCCGCTTGTCGAAGCGGTCGGCGAGCTGGCCGCCGTACAGGGTGAGCAGGAGTACCGGCGTGAACTGCAGCGCCGTGACGACGCCGAGCGCGGATGCCGAGTTGTCGGACAGCTGCAGGACGAGCCAGTCCTGCGCGGTGAACAGCATCCAGGTGCCGAGAAGCTTGATGAGCTGGCCGATGGTGAACAGACGGTAGTTGCGGACCTGCAGTGAGCCGAACGTGGTCCCTCTCATGCGCTGCGCCCGATCCTCCCCAATATCTCGGCGGCCTTGGTGAGCACCTCGCGCTCCTCCGGGGTGAGGGCCATGAGCTGCTTGGCGAGCCACTCGTCGCGGGTGCGGCGGTGTTCGGCCACGACGGCGCGACCCGACTCGCTGGCGGCGAGGATGACCTGCCGCCCGTCGGTCGGGTGCGGCGAGCGCTGGACGAGACCGCGTTCCTCCAGCTTCGCCACGATCTTGGTGAGAGTGGGCGGCTGCACCCGCTCGTGCTCGGCCAGTTCCCGCGGCGTCAGCGCGCCGGCGAGTTCCAGGCTCGTGAGGGCCGACAGCTGCGTGATCGTGAGGTCGCCCATGGGGCGGGCCTGTCGCAGGCGGCGGTTGAGGCGGGTGATGCTGTCCCGAAGGGCCGCCGCGAGCTGGGCGGCGGCGAGTCTGGGCACGCGAACCATCACGATAGTTAGCTTACCTAATGAGCCTGGCTAACGACTTGTGCGTTGGATCACCGGTGGCCCTGCACGGGCGGGGCTCGGACGGGTACCGTGTGCGCGTGACCACGCCGCCCAAGCCGCTCGACCCGCCGATGGTGCCCTTCGCCGTCGCGGGCATCGGGCTGTGGATCGTCGCCGCGCTGATCATGCTGGCGTTCCGCGACGACCTGGCCGCGCACGGCCACGGCAACTGGCTCGGCATCGCCGTCGCGGGCGCGCTGTGGGGCATCCCGGGCCTGCTCACGATGGTCGTGCACGACCGGAACCGGCGCCGGCGACGGGCGGCCGCGGGCACGTCCGATTCCTTCAAGACGGACGCCTCCGCCGCCCCCTAGCTTGGGGCCATGAGACTGAACGTATTCGGCCTGGTCGTGGCCGACATGCCCCGCTCGCTCGCCTTCTACCGCCGGCTCGGGCTCGACGTGCCCGCGGCCGAGGACGCCAGCCCGCACGTGGAACACGTGCTCGACGGTGGGGTCAAGCTGACCTGGGACACCGTCGAAACCATCCGTTCGTTCGACCCCGAATGGACGACCCCGGTCGGCGGGAACCGCATGGGGCTCGCGTTCGAGTGCGAGTCGCCGGCCGAGGTCGACAAGGTGTACGCCGAACTGGTCGCGGCCGGCTACGCGGGGCACAAGGAGCCCTGGGACGCGTTCTGGGGAATGCGGTACGCCGTGGTGCACGATCCGGACGGCGTCGGCGTCGACCTGTACGCCGGGCTCTGAGGGCTCAGGACGCCCGTGGCCGAGCGCCGGTTCTTGCCACCGCGGAGGCCGGGATTCCTGGCGGGAGCGACGGTCAGTTACTGACGCGGACCCGAGCCATGAACCAGCTCTTGCATCGTCACTCCGGTGAGCGCCTTGACGTCGCGTGAGAGATGGGCCTGGTCGGCATATCCACTGCTCACGGCCACCGCGGCGAACGCCACCCCGCCCCGCGCCAGGTCGAGCGCGGTCCCGAGGCGCAGGATGCGGGCGAGCGTCTTGAGGCCGTACCCGTACAACTGCAGCCCCCGCCGATGCAGCTGCCGCTCGCTGAGCCCGACCTCCGCCGCGATCCCGGCCACCGTCCGCCCCGCTCGCAGGCGGGACAGCAGCCGCGGCGCCAGCGGATCGGGCGCACGATCCGCGGCGAGCAGCGCGGACTCGAGCACGGCACCAGCATCGGACGCCTCGTCGAGCCGCTCGGTCAGGCGCCGCACCCGGTCGGAGGGCCAGAGGGCATCCAGCGGTACGCGCAGGTCACGCACCTCGTGCGCGGCGACCCCGAGCACCGCCGGGCCCTGGCCGGGCGCGAACCGCACCGCCACCGAGCGCGACCCGGCCGGAACGCCGGTCAGGTGGGCCACGGTGTCCGGCCCGGCGACGATCAACCCGCCCGGGCTGTGGATGACGTCCATGCAGCCGTCGGGCAGGATGCGCTTCGAGCCGCCCTCCTGCGCGCGGTGGCGCCAGACGACCGCGCCGCGCAGCCGCGACGCTCGCTCCGCGTAACCGAACTCAGCCGTGTCCATGGGGCTCGGCCGGTTCGTCGCCGTCGACCGAGCCCGGGGCCCGGCTCACCGCGACCGCCTCGACCTCGCTGTCGTCGAAGACCGTCGGCAGCTCGTCGACCGCCTGGACCTGCTCGACGAGCACCTCGGAGTGCGCGCCGCAGCCGTGGTCGGCCGAGACCACCTGGGCGTCGTCCGGCGCGTACTCGTTGCCACACACCCCGAACGCCATCCGCAACGAGCCCGCGAGCTGCAGGTAGAAGCCGCACGAGCCGCACCGGGCCGCGGCCGGGGCCGCGACGGAGATGGGCGCGTTGGGGCCGCGGTCGCCGTCATACCACCGCTGGGCCGCGTCGAGGCGCCCGTCGCGGGACATCACCCGGGTCCGGCCGAGGCCGAGCTCCCAGTTGACCTCCTCGACCGCGGGGTCGTCGGACTCCACGTAGCCGGGCTGCAGGCGCGAGTCGTCGGCCGGGGTCGGCAGCAGGTCGCCGACGCCCAGGTCGCCGGGCTGGAGGCGCTCCTGCCACGGCACCCACTCGGGCGCGCGGAGCGCGTCGGGGCCGGGCAGCACCGTCGACTCGCAGATCGTGACCTGCTTGCTGCGCGGGATGCGGGTGACGGTGACGGCCCAGCGCCAGCCCCGGTATCCGGGCAGGCCACACTCGAAGAAGTGCGTGACCAGGCGTTCGCCTTCTGCGACAACGCCCAGATGGGCGCCGATGTGGTCGGGGTCGACGACGTCGAGCCCCTGCCGCGCAACCTCGACCGCGTCCGTCAGGACCTGGTCGGGCTTGGCGGCACGGCCGCTTCCTCGCGTGGGCGCAGTCGAGGCAGTCACAGCTCTATTCTTCCTCATCGCCACGCCCGGCGAGCACGGCGGCCCCGGCGCGCCCCGAAACTGTCGTACCCATGGTTCAGGATGGTGGCATGTCGGTGATTCGAGGAGTGGCCCAGACCGTGGTGACCACCGTGCGCGCGGCACGGGTCGCGACGGTCGGCACCACGCGCGCGGGCCGATACCTCGGACGCAACCTGCTCCGCGTGCGCGAGCGCGGGGCCGGCGGCGAGACCGGCATGCTGCGGCTGCTCGACCTGCACGCGGCCTCCTGCGCCGGCGACACCCTGGTCGCGCTGGGCCTGGCCGGCACGGTCTTCTTCTCGGTGCCGGCGGGCGAGGCCCGGGGCCGCGTCGCGCTCTATCTCCTCATCACGATGCTGCCGTTCGCGCTGCTCGCCCCGGTGGTCGGGCCGGTGCTCGACCGGTTCCGCCACGGCCGCCGATACGCGCTCGCGGTCACCATGCTGGGCCGGGCCTTCCTCGCCTTCATGCTCGCCGACCACCTGACGACCTGGCTGCTCTATCCCGCCGCGTTCGGCATGCTCGTGCTGTCCCGCGCCTACGGCGTGGCTCGCAGCGCCGCCGTGCCCCGGGTCCTGCCGCCGGGGCTCGGGCTGTCGGAGGCGGGCGCCCGCGCCTCGGTGTTCGGCACGTTCGCGGGCGCCATCGCGCTGCCGATCGGGCTCCTCGCCGGGCAGTTCGGGCCGCAGTGGCCGCTGCGGGTGTCGATCCTGGTCTTCATCTACGGCATGGTCACCGCGCTGCGCCTGCCGCCCCGCGCCGACTCCGACCCGCCCGAGACGATGCCCAGGGTCCTGCGGCCGTCCGGGCGCGGGGTCAAGGTGCTCAGCGGGCGCGTGGTCGTCGCGGCGCTGGTCGGCAGCGCCACGCTGCGCGGGCTCTACGGCTTCCTGACGCTCTATCTCGCCTTCGCCATCAAGGAGGGCACGCTCCCGGTCAAGCTGCTGGCCTGGCAGCTCTCCGAGCAGGTGGCGGTCGTCGTGGTGGCGGGCGCGCTGGGCGTGGGCTCGTTCCTCGCCACCGCGATCGGCACCCGGCTGCGCATCCACCGGCCCGCGCTGCTGCAGGCCATCGGGATCGCGCTCACCGCCTTCGTGGCCATCCTCGCCGCCGACCGCGGCTCCCTCGGCACGGTCGCGCTGCTGTGCCTGTTCACGGCGATCGCCAGCGGCCTGGCCAAGCTGGCCGTGGACGCCTCGATCCAGGAGCGCATCGACGAGAACGTGCGGGCGAGCGCATTCGCGCACTCCGAGACGATGCTCATGATCGCGTGGGTGATCGGCGGGGCGATCGGGCTCATCCCGTTCGGCGGGGCGTGGGGGCTGTTCGTGGCCGCCGCGTTCGTGACGCTGGGCGCGGTGCGGGCGCTGTGGGCCGCCGTGGCCCTGCGCAAGGAGAGGCTGCGCGGGGCGCCGCCGGACGTGCCTGACGCCACCGAGGCGCCCACGGTCCCGGCTCCGGCAGCGCCGACGGCGCCGGCCTCCGAGGCGACGACGGTGCCGCGCCCGGCGAGCGCACGGGACGATGACGGGGCGAAGCGGCGGTTCGGGTTCGGGAAGCGGCACGAGAGCCCCACGGCGCCGGCAGCGGCCGCGACCGAGACGAAGAAGATGCCGGCCGCGACCGAGACGAAGAAGATGCCGGCGGTGGACGTGGAGGACGGTTCACCGCTCGCACCACCGGGGTACACGCTGTATCGGCCATCGGGGACGGACCCGACGGCCCGGCTGGAGGACGACGGGCGATGAGGGCGTTGCTGGGGTATTCGAGGGCGTTGGTCGTCACGGCGGTCGAGGCCGAACGGGAGGCCGTGCTCGCCGGGCTCGGGCTGGGGTCTCAGGGCTCCGAGGCCCTGGAGGACGGCTCGCCGGTCGTCGTGGTCGCGGGCGGGGTGGGTCCGGCGGCGTCGGCGGCGGTCGCCTCGCAATACCTGACCACGGCCGCGCATGTGGGCCCGACGTTCGACCTGGTGCTGTCGACCGGGATCGCCGGAGGGTTCCCCGGGCGGGTCGAGATCGGCGGGCTGGTCGTCGCGACCGAGTCGATCGCGGCCGATCTCGGGGCCGAGGGGCCGGACGGGTTCCTGAGCGTGGACGAGCTCGGGTTCGGGTCCTCCCGGATCGATGCGGACTCGCAGCTGCTGCGGTCGCTGCGGATGGCGTTGCCGGAGGCCGTCGGGGGGCCCGTCCTGACGGTGTCGACCGTCACCGGGGCGAGCTCCGACGGCCTGCTGAAGCGGTTCCCGGACGCGGTCGCCGAGGGGATGGAGGGCTTCGGGGTCGGCTCGGCCGCGAAGCTCTGGCCCGGGGCGGCGTTCGGGGAGATCCGGACGATCTCGAACGCGGTCGGTCCCCGGGATCGGGCGGCCTGGAAGATTCCCCAGGCCCTGGACCTGCTTCGTCAGGTGTTCGCCGTGATCCGCTGATCTTCGCCCGGGCCGCGCGGGGGTCCGATCTGCTGTGTCGTAAGGGTCACAGGTGCTCTTTTGGTGCTCGGGGTGCGGTCCTCCGCGTTCGGTCTAGATTCGGGGTTGTGACGCTTTCGCTCGCTTTTTCGCCGTGTCCCAATGACACGTTCGTCTTCCACGCGCTCACGCACGGGCTCGTGCCCGGGGCGCCGGCGTTTGACGTGACCTTTGCCGATGTCGACGTCACCAACACGGCCGCGCTCTCGGGGCAGTTCGACCTGGTCAAGGTCAGCTATGCCGCGCTGCCGTGGCTGCTCGACCAGTACACGCTGCTGCCCTGCGGCGGGGCGCTCGGGCGCGGCTGCGGGCCCCTCGTGCTGGTCAAGGACTCCGGCATCACCTCCCTGGCCGGCAGGACCGTGGCCGTCCCCGGGGACCGGACCACCGCCTACCTGCTCATGCGGCTCTGGTCGGCCGCCGAGCCGCCGGCCCGCATCGAGGTAGTGCCGTTCGCCGAGATCATGCCGGCCGTGGCCGCCGGGAAGTACGACGCCGGGCTCGTCATTCACGAGGCGCGGTTCACCTACCAGCGGTACGGGCTGCGCGCCCTCGCCGACCTCGGCGAGTGGTGGGAGAACGACACGGGGCTCCCCATTCCGCTCGGGGCGATCCTCGCGCATCGTGACCGTGTCGACCCGGAGCAGGCGACGGCCTGGATCAAGGAGTCGGTGCGGCTGGCCTGGGAGAACCCCGCGGCCAGCCGGGAGTTCGTGCTCGCGCACGCGCAGGAGATGGAACAGAGCGTCGTCGACCAGCACATTGCGCTCTACGTCAACGAGTTCACCTCGTCGCTCGGGCCCGACGGGCACGCCGCCGTCGACGCGCTGCTCAACCGGGCCGCGGCCGAGGGGCTGGTTCCCGCCACGCCACTTGTCGGCGCCTGACCGCTCAGAGGGGGCCGGCGGCCCCCTCTGAGCGGCGTCAGACCTCGAGTTCCCGGGCCACCAGGTGCACGGCCTCGGCCACGGTTCGGGACGTCTTGCGGTCCGGGAAGCGGCCGCGCTGGAGGTCGGGCTGGATCTTGGCCTCCAGGACCTTGATCATGTCCTCGATCAGGCCGTGGAGCTCCTCCGGCGGGCGGCGGCTCGCGACCGCGCGGGCCTCGGCGACCGAGGGCGGCGCGTCCAGCAGCTTGACCTGCAGCGCCTGGCTGCCCTTGCGGCTCTCCACCACCCCGAACTCGACCCGCTGACCGGTCTTCAGCTCACCCACGCCGGACGGCAGCGCCGCCTTGTGCACGAAGACGTCTCCACCGTCGTCGCTGGTGAGGAATCCGAAACCCTTCTCCTGGTCGTACCACTTCACTCGACCCGTCGGCACGCTGCCCTGCTCCCCAGTGTCGGACCCGTCCCGGCGACCTCGCATCACACGTGGCACCCGGGATTGCACACCAAGGCTAGTCATCGGAAACGGCACGGCCAACCGAGATCATGCCTTGGAGAAACGCCGGAAACGGGCGCAGATCGGGGAACACGGCCGTGGCGCCGGCGGCCCGGAGTTCGGCGGCCGAGCACGGGCCCGAGGTGACGCCGACGACCGGAATGCCGGCCAGGACGCCGGCCTGCATGTCGGCCACGTGGTCGCCGACGTAGAGGGCGGCGCCGATGTCGCGCAGGACCTCGGCCTTCTGGGCGTGGAAGACGTCGCCGTAGACGTGGTCGACCTCGATGCCGAGGTGCGCGAGGTGGAGTTCCGCGAGGCGGCCGAGCTTCGAGGTGATGACCGCGATCCGGGCGGGCACCGCGCGCACCGCCGCCAGCGCCTCCAACGCCCCCGGGAGGGCCACCGAGGGCGATATGGCGTGGTCCGGGTAGAGAGACCGATAGATCCGAATAGCCTCGTCGACGCTTTCCGCGGGGAACCACTCCGCCATTTCCTCGCGCAGCGGCGGGCCCAGCCGACTGATCGCGAGGTCGGCGTCGACATGGACGCCGGTCGTCGCGGTGAGCGCCCGCCACGTTGCGGCAATGCCCAGCCTGGTGTCGAGGAGCGTCATGTCAAGGTCAAAGCCAATGACAACCGGTTGTTGAGACACTCTTAAGGATGCCCAGGTCACAGTAGGTATGCCATCGAAACACGCGCTCGACTTCCTATTGACGAGTGAGATCCAGGCCACTACCGTCACCTTCACTTTTAGGAAAGTTTCCTAAGAGACCATCCAGGAGACGCGATGAAACGATCCGTCCGCAACGGCCTCATCGTCGCCGCCGCTTTGGCGGTCGCGGGGGCCGTCGTGCCAATCGTCACGACCACCGCCAATGCCGCCGGCAACCTCAGCGCGACGTTCACGGTCGACCAGGACTGGGGCTCCGGCTGGGGCGCCACCTACAAGATCACCAATGGGACCTCGAGCACGATCAACGGGTGGACGCTCGAGTTCGACCTGCCCGCGGGCGGTCAGATCACCAGCTTCTGGGACGCCGACGTGACCCGCACGGGTCAGCACTACGTCGCGACGAACAAGTCCTGGGCTCCGACCCTGGCCGCGGGCGCGGCCTTCAGCTGGGGCATGAACGGCTCCGGCGCCAAGCCGCCGACCAACTGCAAGATCAACGGCGTGGCCTGTAGCGGGGGCTCGCCGACCACGGCGCCGCCGACCACCACCAAGCCGCCGACGACCCCGCCGGTGACCACCTCGCCGACGACCAAGCCGCCGACGACCCCGCCGCCCACCACGACCACGCCGCCGGCCGGCGGGGCCAAGAAGGTCGTCGGCTACTTCGCGGAGTGGGGCGTCTACGGCCGCAACTACCACGTGAAGAACATCGAGACGAGCGGCTCGGCCGCGAAGCTCACCCACATCCTGTACGCGTTCGGCAACACCACCGGCGGGCGCTGCTCGATCGGTGACAGCTACGCGGACTACGACAAGGCCTACACCGCGGCCGACTCGGTGGACGGCGTCGCCGACACCTGGGACCAGCCGCTGCGGGGCTCGTTCAACCAGCTGAAGAAGCTCAAGGCGATGCACCCGGGCCTCAAGGTCATCTGGTCGTTCGGCGGTTGGACCTGGTCGGCCGGCTTCACGCAGGCCGCGCAGAACCCGACCGCGTTCGCGGACTCCTGCTACAGCCTGATCAACGACTCCCGCTGGGCCGGCGTCTT
This sequence comes from Dactylosporangium sp. NPDC000244, assembly GCF_040300725.1. NCBI lineage: Bacteria > Bacillati > Actinomycetota > Actinomycetes > Micromonosporales > Micromonosporaceae > Dactylosporangium > Dactylosporangium sp. NPDC000244. The sequence goes on along the minus strand of NZ_JBEPEH010000029.1, from coordinate 114,546 downwards.
CGACGGCATCGACATCGACTGGGAGTACCCGAACGCCTGTGGCCTGCAGTGTGACGGCTCCGGCCCGAACGCCTACAAGAGCGTGATCGCCGCGCTGCGCGCCAAGTTCGGCACGTCGAAGCTCGTCACCTCGGCCATCACCGCGGACGGCAGCAACGGCGGCAAGATCGACCTCACCGACTACGCCGGTGCGGCCGCGAACCTCGACTGGTTCATGCCGATGACCTACGACTACTTCGGCGCCTTCAACGCGCAGGGCCCGACCGCCCCGCACTCGCCGCTGAGCTGCTACTCGGGCATCCCGACGGCCGGCTTCTGCTCCGAGGCGGCGATCACCAAGCTCAAGAGCAAGGGCATCCCGTCGAACAAGCTGCTCCTGGGCGTCGGCTTCTACGGCCGCGGCTGGACCGGCGTTACCCAGGCCGGCCCCGGCGGCACGGCCACCGGCGCCGCTCCCGGCACCTACGAGGCGGGCATCGAGGACTACAAGGTCCTCAAGAACAGCTGCCCGGCGACCGGCACCGTCGGCGGCACCGCCTACGCCAAGTGCGGTAACAACTGGTGGAGCTACGACACGCCGTCCACCATCGCCGGCAAGATGACGTACGCGAAGAACCAGAGCCTCGGCGGTGCGTTCTTCTGGGAGCTCTCGGGTGACACGAGCAACGGTGAGCTCATCACCGCGGTCAGCAACGGCCTGAAGTAACTCCGAGCGAGCAATCGAGGGCGGGCCCACCGGGCCCGCCCTCTTTTGTCGTACGCGCCGGTTAGCGTATGAGGCGAGATGACGACGATTTCGCTGGCCGACCATTTGCGCGCCCTGCCCGACGACGAGCTGACGGCGCTCATCCGGCTGCGCCCCGACCTGGTCATCCCGCCGCCGTCGGACTTCTCGGCGCTCGCGCACCGGGCCCAGTCGCGGGTGGCGGTGGCCCGCGCGCTCGACGCGATCGACCAGTTCACGCTGGAGATCCTGGACGCTTTGCGATACACCCGGGTCGGCCACGGCTCGTCGGCCGAGTCGGTGCTGGCGCTCACCGCCCAGTCCGGCGTGGACGCGGTGCGCGTGCGCGCGGCGATCGACCGGCTGCGGACCTTCGCGGTGGTCTACGGCCCCGACCCGGCGCTGCGGATCGTGGGCGCCGTCGACGAGGTGTGCTCGCCCTTCCCGGCCGGCCTGGGCCGCCCCGCCGAGGAGCTCGACCCGGTGGCCGGCGCGCTGGTCGCCGACGCCGCCGGGCTGCGCCGCACGCTGCTGGCCGCCTCCCCCGCCGCCCGGGCCGTGCTCGACCGCCTCGCCGCCGGCCCGCCCGTCGGCACCGTCGCCGCGACCGCCCTGCTGCCCGACTCCGACTCGCCGGTGCGCTGGCTGGTCGAACGGCACCTGCTCGTGCCCGTCGGGCGCGACGCCGTGGAGCTGCCGGTCGAGGTCGCGCTCCTGCTGCGCCGCGAGGCCGGGCCGCTCGGGCAGCTACACCCCGAGCCGCCGCAGCTGCAGACCTCGCAGCGCGACCCCGCCCAGCTGGACCGGGCCGGGGCCGGGCAGGTGCTGGAGCTGGTCCGCAACGCCGAGACGCTGATCGAGACGATCGGGCAGGAGCCGCCTGCCGTACTGCGCTCGGGCGGCCTCGGCATCCGGGAGCTGCGCCGCTACGCCAAGACCGTCGGCGTCGACGAGCAGCAGGCCGCGCTGCTGGTCGAGATCGTCACCGCCGCGGGGCTGATCGGCGAGGAGATCATCGACAACAAGCGGGTCGAGAGCGTCTTCCTGCCCACCGTCGCCTATGACGCCTGGCGCGCGTTCGGCATCGCGGCCCGCTGGCACCGGCTCGCGGTGGCCTGGCTGACCATGACCCGCGCGCCCGCGCTCGTCGGGCAGCGCGACGACCGCGACCGCCCGCTCAACGCGCTCGCGCCCGAGCTGTCCCGCCCCGGCGCCCCGGCCCAGCGCAAGTCCGCCCTGCGGGTGCTGGCCGACCTGGCCCCCGGGCAGACCGCGGTGCCGGCCGGCGTGGTGGAGACCCTCGCCTGGCGCACCCCGCGACGGATCAACCGGGCCACGTCGGCGGCGATCGAGGCGAGCCTGGCCGAGGCCGCGTTCGTGGGGCTGACCGGGTTCGGCGGGCTGACCGGCTACGGGCGGCTGCTGCTGGCCGAGCTCGCGGCCGAGGCGCCCGACCCCGAGGACCCGCTGGGGATCGGCTCGCCCGAGGGCTATGCGCTGTCCGGGTCGGCCTCGCTGCTGGACACGCTGCTGCCGGCCCCCGTCGACCACGTGCTGCTGCAGGCCGACCTGTCCGCGATCGTCCCGGGCCCGCCCGAGCCGACCCTCGCCGGGGAGTTGGAGCTGCTCGGGCTGCAGGAGAGCGCCAGCGTGTACCGCATCACGGCCGACACGATCCGCCGGAGCCTCGACGCCGGCTACTCCGCGGCCGACCTGCACGCGCTGCTCGCCCGGCGCTCGCGCACGCCGGTGCCGCAGACGCTCACCTATCTCATCGACGACGTCGCCCGCCGCCACGGCGGCATGCGCATCGGGTCGGCGAACTCCTACGTGCGCAGCGACGACGAGTCGATGATCGCCGAGGTGCTCGCCGACCGGCGGCTGCAGACGCTGGGGCTGCGCCGCCTGGCCCCGACGGTGCTGGCCTGCCGCCACACGCCGGCCCGGCTGCTGGAGGCGCTGCGGGAGGCCGGATACCCGCCGGTGCAGGAGGACTCGACCGGCGCTGCGGTGCTGAGCCGGCCGAAGCAGCGCCGGGGGGCTCCGCGCCCGTCGTGGGCCTCGCGCGGGGTGGAGGACCCCACGGCGGCGGTCCGGCTCTCGGGCCCGCGGCTCGCCGGCGTCATCGAGCAGATCCGGCGGGGCGACGCGGCGGCCCGGGTCGCGCGGCGGGCGCCCGTGACCGTGCGCGCCAACGGGGCCTCCGGGGCCTCGCACACGGAGGCGCTCGAGGTGCTGCAGCAGGCGCTGCGGGACAAGACCCGGGTGTGGGTCGGATACGTCGACGCGCACGGGGCCACGGCGTCGCGGCTCGTGCGGCCGGTGTCGATGGGCTCGGGCTATCTGCGGGCCGAGGACGAGCGCACGGAGATGCTGCACACCTTCGCGCTGCACCGCATCACCGGCGCGGTCCCGGAGTCGGAAAGCTAGTTCTCGGCCCGGGCCATGCCGATCACGGACACGATCAGCATGACGGCGGCCAGGCTGCCCACCGTCTCGCCGATGGCGTCGGTCAGCGGGCTCTTGAGCACCAGCCAGGAGACGAAGAACCAGCTCAGGGTCGCGAGGGCGACAACGGTGACGCCGAGCTTCGCCAGGTTGCTCATTTCCGCTTCCCACCGCTGCGGCGGATCGAGCCGATGATCGAACCGGCGATCGAGCCCAGGAGCATGACCACGAGGATCGCGCCGAGCGACTCGCTCACGGCGGTCTCGACGTCCGTGTGCGCGACCCGATGGGAGAGCAGGAACCAGCCGACCGCCACCGCGAGGGCGGCGAATCCGCCGAACGTCAAGGTCACCCTCGGACGCATGCCTCGATGCTAGGCGGCCGGCGCGGGCGTCGAATCCGGTGAATTACCCGATGTTCGCCGGTCGCGGGATCGGACGTACGCGCTCGCCCCCGAACTCCATTCGAGCGCGTGCGTCCGGCTCCGCGGCGACGGCCGCCGAAGCCGTCAAAGTCTTGAACGCATGAGACGGGCCGATTCGTTGCACGGGCATCCATCGTTCCCACTATCCGGGAAGTGTCATACCCGCATGCGACACTGGTCCGGTGCCAGAAGGTCCACTGATCGTCCAGTCCGACAAGACGCTCCTGCTCGAGGTCGACCACCCCGACGCCCAGGCGTGCCGCATGGCCATCGCACCGTTCGCCGAGCTCGAGCGGTCGCCGGAGCACGTGCACACCTATCGCCTGACCCCGCTCGGCCTGTGGAACGCGCGCGCCGCGGGCCACGACGCCGAGGGCGTGGTCGACTCCCTGCTGCGCTACTCGCGCTATCCGGTGCCCCACGCGCTGCTGGTGGACATCGCCGAGACGATGGACCGCTACGGGCGGCTCCAGCTGCGCAACGACCCGGTCCACGGCCTCGTCCTGCACGCGTCCGACCGCGCGGTGCTCATCGAGGTCTCCAAGAGCAAGAAGCTCGCCGGGATGCTCGGCAGCCAGATCGACGCCGACACCGTCATCGTCCACGCGTCCGAGCGCGGACGGCTCAAGCAGGCCCTCCTGAAGCTGGGCTGGCCGGCCGAGGACCTGGCCGGCTACGTCGACGGCGAGGCCCACAAGATCGACCTGGCCGAGGACGGCTGGGTGCTGCGCTCCTACCAGCGGGAGGCGGTCGAGTCGTTCTGGGCCGGCGGCTCCGGCGTCGTGGTGCTGCCCTGCGGGGCCGGCAAGACGCTGGTCGGCGCCGCGGCGATGGCCCAGGCCAAGGCGACCACGCTGATCCTGGTCACCAACACGGTCGCGGGGCGGCAGTGGAAGCGCGAGCTGATCGCGCGCACGAGCCTGACCGACGAGGAGATCGGCGAATACTCCGGCGAGCGCAAGGAGATCCGCCCGGTCACGATCGCGACCTACCAGGTGCTGACGACCCGGCGCGGCGGCGCCTTCGCCCACCTCGACCTGTTCAACGCCCGCGACTGGGGCCTCGTGGTCTACGACGAGGTGCACCTGCTGCCGGCGCCGATCTTCCGCTTCACGGCCGACCTGCAGGCCCGGCGGCGGCTCGGCCTGACGGCGACGCTGGTGCGGGAGGACGGGCGCGAGGGGGACGTGTTCTCGCTCATCGGGCCCAAGCGGTATGACGCGCCCTGGAAGGACATCGAGGCGCAGGGGTGGATCGCGCCCGCGGAGTGCGTCGAGGTGCGGGTGACGCTGACCGACGAGGAGCGGATGGCCTACGCCGTCGCCGAGCCCGAGGAGCGCTATCGGGTGGCGGCCACGGCCCGGACGAAGCTGCCGGTGGTCCGGGCGTTGATCGATCGGCACAAGGACGATCAGGTCCTGGTCATCGGGGGCTACATCGACCAGCTGCATCAGCTCGGGGAGTTTCTGCAGGCGCCGATCATTCAGGGGGCCACGACCAACCGGGAGCGGGAGAAGCTGTTCGACTCGTTCCGCAGCGGGGAGCTCCGGACGCTGGTGATCTCCAAGGTCGGCAACTTCTCCATCGATCTTCCCGAGGCGGCGGTCGCCGTGCAGGTGTCGGGGACGTTCGGGTCCCGGCAGGAGGAGGCGCAGCGGCTGGGGCGGGTTCTCCGGCCCAAGGCGGACGGACGGCAGGCGCACTTCTACACGGTGGTGGCCAGGGACACCATCGACACGGAGTATGCGGCCCATCGGCAGCGCTTCCTGGCCGAGCAGGGCTACGCCTACACGATCACCGACGCCGACGACGTCGTCGCCTGAGCGCTGCTGTCACCTGAGCGCCGCTGTCACCTGAGCGCCGCTATGGGCCCTCGGCCACCACGTCGAGGGCCTGGTCGATCAGTTTCAGCGCCTCGTGCGCGTCGCCGCCGTCCCTGGCCCAGGTCAGGAGGGCGTTCATCATGGCTCCGACGCAGGCGCCGACGAAGGCCTGGCACCGGAAGTCGTCGGCCGGGCGGCCCAGGCGTTCGGCCAGGGGGACCGCCAGGAACCTGATCGAGTCCTGCAGGCTGTCCAGGGCGCGCATCCTCAGCGCCGGGACGCCCAGCTGGAGCCTGGCCCGTTCCAGGGCCTGGTCCACCTCGTCCTGGGTGATCGCCTTGAAGGCGTCCACGAACGCATGCCGCACCACCTCCAGCGGGGTCAGGCCGGCCGGTGCCGATCGGATCTTGTCCGCCATCAGCTCGTCGTAGCGGTCCTGGATGACCACGTCTTCCTTGGTCTTGAAGTATCGGAAGAACGTGCTCGGGGAGATCTCCGCGGCCTCGGCGATCTGCTCGACCGTGGTCGCGTCGTAGCCCTGCTGGGCGAACAGGCGCACCGCGTGCTCCTGAATCGCCCAGCGGGTCTTCTGCTTCTTGCGTTCACGCAACCCTGGTGAGCTCATCCACCGATTCTTCCGCACCGGGGCGCTTCTGGGCATTGGGCAGGAACAGGGCCGCCAGGACGGCCCCGATGACGCCGATGGCGGAGCAGACCAGCAGGACCACGGCCATGGCGTCCACGAAGGCCGTCCTGGCGGCCAGGGCCAGGGCCGCGTCGCCGGTCCTCGCGGCCAGGGTCACGCCGGCGGCGACCGAGCGACGGGCCGCCTCCGGGGCGTCGTCGAGGCGGCTGCGGTACACGGCGCTGGTCAGGCTGCCGAGCAACGCCACGCCCAGGGCGCCCGCCACCTGGCGAAAGGTCATCGTGATCGCCGTGCCCGAGCCGGCCTCGTCGCGCGGCAGGGCGCCGAGCACCGCGTCCATCGCGGGAGTGATCGCCAGGCCGATGCCCGCCCCGGCGATCGCCAGCCAGGTCGCCACGGTGCCGTAGCCGGTGCCGACCTCGGTCCGCGCGCCCAGTCCCAGGCCCAGCGCGCCGATCAGCAGGCCTCCCGCCACCGGGACTCGCGTGACGGTCAGGTGGGCGATCCGCTCGCCCAGGGGTGCCCCCACGAACAGGCCGGCGATCAGCGGGAGCAGGCGCAGTCCCACTCCCAGGGCGTCGTCGCCGCGAACCGCCTGCAGGTACTGGGGCAGGATGAACAGCACGCCGAAGAGGGCGAACGAGGACAGGGTTCCGGCGGCGGTACCCCAGGCGAAACGCGGCTTCCGGAAGAGCCTCAGGTCGATCATCGGGCTCTTCGCCCGGCGCTCCACCAGGACGAAGGCGGCCAGGAGCGCGGCGCCGCCGACCAGGCCGGCGAGGACCCTCGCGTCGGTCCAGCCCCGGGTGGGGGCCTCGATCACGCCGTACACCAGGGCGACCAGGCCCACCGTCGACAGGCCGGCACCGAGCAGGTCGACGCGCCGGGGCGTGGCCGCCCGCGACTCCGGGACGAGGAAGGCGACCGCCACCAGGGCGACCAGGGCCACGGGAACGTTGATCACGAAGATCGAGCCCCACCAGAAGTGCTCCAGCAGGTAGCCGCCGATGATCGGGCCCAGCGGCAGGCCGACGCCCATGCCCATGGTCAGCAGGGAGATGGCCCGGCCGCGCTCGTGCTCGTCGAAGAGCACGGGCAGGACGGCCATGGTCAGCGGGGTCAGGATGGCGCCGCCGATGCCCATCAGCGCCCTCGCGGCGATCACCTGGAGCGCGTCCGCGGCGAAGACGGCCACCAGCGACGAGCCGGCGAACAGCGCCAGGCCGATCATGAGCAGGCGTTTCCTGCCGTAGCGGTCGCCCATGGCGCCCATGGGGAGCAGGAGGCCGGCGAAGACCAGCACGTACGCGTTGACGATCCACTGCAGGTCGTCCGAGCCGGCGTCGAGCGCGGTGGCGAGCGTGGGCAGGGCGACGTTGAGGATCGTGGTGTCGAAGCCGACGGTGAGCACGCTGAGCACGATCGCGATGAGCGCCCACCAGCGTCGGGGGCTCGAAGTGACAGCATCCATTTTTTGAGAGTAACTGTCATTTGACTTCAGCCGTCAACTGAGAGCTACTTCACAGCGAGTGAAACGGATTTATGACCCGGCAGGCGAAATATCCGAAAAGTCGCGGCGCGGAGCGTCCGACTTTTCGGGCCAAAAGCGGGTCAGGCGGTGAGTTCCTTCGAGAGGAGCTCGGCGATCTGGGCCGTGTTCAGCGCCGCGCCCTTGCGCAGGTTGTCGCCCGTCACGAAGAAGTCCAGCGCCCTCGGGTCGTCGACCGAGCGCCGGATGCGGCCGACCCACGAGGGGTCGGTGCCCACGGCGTCGATCGGCATCGGGAACTCGCCCGCGGCCGGGTCGTCGACCAGGATCACGCCCGGGGCGTGGCGCAGGACCTCACGGGCGCCCTCCGCGTCGACCTCGGTGCCGAAGACCGCGTGGACGGCGACCGAGTGGCCGGTGACGACCGGGACGCGCACGCACGTGGCCGAGACCTTGAGGTCGGGCAGCCCGAGAATCTTGCGGGACTCGTTGCGCAGCTTGAGCTCCTCCGAGGACCATCCGGCCTCGCGGAGGGAGCCTGCCCACGGTACGACATTCAACGCCAGCGGCGCGGGGAACGGACCGAGGTCGTCGCCCACGGCCCGACGCACGTTGCCCGAGCGCGAGCCCAGGGTGCGGTCGCCGCCGACGCGCTCGAGCTGGTCGAGCAGCGTGTCGACGCCGTCCTGGCCGGCGCCGGAGACGGCCTGGTAGGAGGCCAGGACGAGCTCCTTGAGCCCGTATTCGCGGTGCAGCGGGGAGAGCGCCACGATCATCGTGAGCGTGGTGCAGTTCGCGTTGGCGATGATCCCCTTCGGGCGGTTGCGCACCTGCTCCGGGTTGATCTCGGGCACCACGAGCGGCACGTCCGGGTCCAGGCGGAAGGCGGCCGAGTTGTCCACCGCGATGGCGCCGCGCGCGACCGCGATCGGCGCCCACTCCGCTGAGACCTCGTCGGGCACGTCGAACATGGCCACGTCGACGCCGTCGAAGACCTCGGGCGTCAGCTCCTGGACGAGCAGTTCCTCGCCGCGCACGGTCAGCTTGCGGCCCGCCGAGCGCTTGGACGCGACCAGCCGGATCTCGCCCCACACGTTCTTGCGGGACGACAGCAGCTCACACATCACGGAGCCGACGGCCCCGGTGGCCCCGACAACAGCCAGGCTCGGCAGACCGCCCATGAGGGACGAACCTACCTTCCGGTCCCCGCGTACACCACGGCTTCCTCGTCTCCGCCCAGCTCGAACGCGTCGTGAATCGCCCGGACGGCGACATCGAGGTCGGTGTCGCGGCACACGACCGAGACCCGGATCTCCGAGGTGGAGATCATCTCGATGTTCACGCCGGCCTCGGCCAGGGCCGCGAAGAGCTTGGCCGCGACGCCCGGGTTGGAGCGCATGCCGGCGCCGATGAGCGAGACCTTGCCGATGTGGTCGTCGAACAGGACCGCCTTGTAGTCCACGGTGGACTTGATCCGCTCGAGCGCGGCCTTGGCGGCGGCGCCGTCGGTCTTCGGCAGCGTGAAGGAGATGTCGGTGCGGCCGGTGCTCTCGGTCGACACGTTCTGCACGATCATGTCGATGTTGGTCTCCGCGGCCGCGACCGTCTGGAAGATCCGCGCGGCGACACCGGGCTGGTCGGGCACGCCGACGATGGTGATCTTCGCCTCGCTGCGGTCGTGCGCGACGCCGGTGATGAGCGCTTGCTCCACGGAAAGGTCCTCCATCGATCCGGTGACCATGGTGCCGTTGGCGGTTGAGTACGAGGAACGCACGTGGATCGGCAGCGAGAACCGCCGCGCGTATTCCACGCTGCGCAGGTGCAGCACCTTGGCGCCGCACGCGGCCAGCTCGAGCATCTCCTCGTAAGTGATCTGCTTGATGTGCCGGGCGTTCTTGGCGACCCGCGGGTCGGCCGTGAAGATGCCGTCGACGTCGGTGTAGATCTCGCAGACGTCGGACTGCAGCGCGGCGGCGAGCGCCACCGCGGTGGTGTCGGAGCCGCCCCGGCCCAGCGTGGTGATGTCCTTGGTGTCCTGGGAGACGCCCTGGAAACCGGCGACGATCGCGATCGCGCCCTCGTCCAGCGCGCTGCGCAGGCGGCCCGGGGTGACGTCGATGATGCGGGCCCGGCCGTGCGTCGACGTGGTGATCACGCCGGCCTGGCTGCCGGTGTAGGAGCGGGCCTCGTACCCCAGGTTGTTGATCGCCATCGCGAGCAGCGCCATGGAGATGCGCTCACCGGCGGTCAGCAGCATGTCGAGCTCGCGGCCGGCGGGGACCGGGCTCACCTGCGACGCGAGGTCGAGGAGCTCGTCGGTCGTGTCGCCCATGGCCGAGACGACCACGACGACCTCGTTGCCGGCCTTCCGCGTGTCGACGATGCGCTCGGCGACGCGCTTGATGCGCTCGGCGTTGGCGACGGAAGACCCGCCATACTTCTGCACGATCAGCGCCACCGCCGTCGAGCTCCTTTCCGGTCAAGGTCAACACATGGTCAACGCAGCCGAGCGTACCGGGGTGGGATGCCCGCCGGGAGTGGCGTTCCACGATCCGGCCGCTCCGCCGGGCGAGAATACGCGGGTGCTTCCGCGACGGGTCGGCCATTATCCGATCACTGTGATCACCGGCACGGCGATGGCCGTGCTCACCGGCCTGCTCCTGTCGGGGTGCAGCTCCTCCGGCGGCCCGCCGTCGACCTCGACGACGACCCCGGCCGGCACCCCGCTGCCGGCCCAGCCGGACCCGCGCGGGTTGCTCGCGGCGCGCGTGGCGGTGGCGAAGGACCAGCGGTACGTCGCCGCGTACACGCTCACCGTCCAGGGCAAGGCGCCCCGCTCGGTCCTGGTGTCGATCGCCTCCGACCGGACCTGGCGGGTCGACATCCAGGGCGGCGCGCTGGGCGGCACCGCGGACGTGGCCATCGCGAGCCGGCCCGAGGGGCAGTACCAGTGCCAGATCAACCCCGCCGGCAGCTGTGTGAAGGTCGCGGCGGCCGGCAAGAAGCTGCCGGCGGCGATCGATCCGCGGGTGCAGTACGTCTTCGTCAGCTGGCTCGACGTGCTGCTGGACCGGCAGATCCCGCTGTCGGTGGCGCCCGCCGAGCCGCTCGCGGGCACCTCGGCGCCGTGCTTCGCCGTCGAGCCGGGCGTGACCGCGATCGCACCCCCGATCGACCCCGGCACCTTCTGCTACAACGACAACGGCATCCTCACCGCGGCCAGGCTCCCGTTCGGCCAGTTGATGCTCACGGGCGAGGTGGTGGCCGCCCCGGCGACGATCTCGCTGCCCGGCCCGGTCGCGGACGGAGCGCCGCTGGGCACGTCGGCCCCGCCGCCCCCGCCGCCCTCACCCAGCGGCGTACCCAGTGGCGCGGCGTCGGCAAAGCCCGTAGGGTAGGGCTTGACATGTGGCAGACGCTTCTTCTTCGTCGCCGCGACGGGGCCCGACAGGCCGGCACCTCGTCGCGGGGATGACGCGCGCGTCCGCGCTCCTGCCGGTCTGACTTCCCAGACCTTTCCCGCGCATCGTGCGCGCGACAATTCAGGAGCATGACAGCATGTCCGATATCGCCCGTCAGACCAGCAGCCGGATGCCCATCCACCGCTACCGGCCGTTCTCCGAACAGTTCCCGATCCCGCTGACCGACCGGCAATGGCCCGCGAACGAGGTCACGGTCGCGCCCCGGTGGTGTGCCGTGGACCTGCGCGACGGCAACCAGGCCCTGATCGACCCGATGTCGGTCGAGCGCAAGCGGCGCATGTTCAACCTGCTGGTCCGGATGGGGTACAAGGAGATCGAGGTCGGGTTCCCGGCCGCCTCGCAGACGGACTTCGACTTCGTACGCACGCTCATCGAGCAGGACCTGATCCCCGAGGACGTCACGATCCAGGTGCTGACCCAGTGCCGGGACAACCTGATCGAGCGCACCTTCCAGTCGCTGGTCGGCGCCCGCCGCGCGATCGTGCACTTCTACAACTCGACCTCGACGCTGCAGCGGCGGGTCGTGTTCGGCCTGGACCGGGCCGGGATCACCGACATCGCCACCACGGGCGCGCGGCTGTGCCAGAAGTACGCCGAGGCGATCACCCCGGACACCGAGATCTACTACGAGTACTCCCCCGAGTCCTACACCGGCACCGAGCTGGACTACGCGCTGGAGGTCTGCAGCGCGGTCATCGAGGTGCTGCAGCCGACGCCGGACCGCCCGCTGATCGTCAACCTGCCGGCGACGGTGGAGATGGCCACGCCCAACGTCTACGCCGACTCCATCGAGTGGATGTCGCGCAACCTGCCGCGCCGGGAGTCGGTCGTACTGTCGCTGCACCCGCACAACGACCGGGGCACCGCGGTCGCGGCCGCCGAGCTGGGCCTGCTGGCCGGTGCCGACCGGGTCGAGGGGTGCCTGTTCGGCAACGGCGAGCGGACGGGCAACGTCGACCTGGTGACGCTGGGGCTGAACCTGTTCTCGCAGGGCGTCGACCCCCAGGTGGACTTCTCGGACATCGACGAGATCAAGCGCACGGTGGAGTACTGCAACCAGCTGCCGGTCCACGAGCGCCACCCGTACGCGGGTGACCTGGTCTACACCGCGTTCTCGGGCTCGCACCAGGACGCGATCAAGAAGGGCTTCGATGCCCTCAACCGCGACGCGACGGCCGCCGGGGTCGACGTCGACCAGTTCACGTGGGGCGTGCCCTACCTGCCGGTCGACCCGAAGGACCTGGGCCGCTCCTACGAGGCCGTCATCCGGGTCAACTCGCAGTCGGGCAAGGGCGGCGTCGCGTACGTCATGAAGTCCGAGCACCACCTGGACCTCCCGCGCCGGCTGCAGATCGAGTTCTCGGGCGTCGTGCAGCGGCACACCGACGACGAGGGCGGCGAGGTCAACCCGCAGCAGATGTGGGACTTCTTCGCGGCCGAGTACTTCTCGGACCGGCGGTTCACGCTGACGTCGTACGAGGCCAACACCGTCGACGGCAAGGTCACTCTGGCGGCCGAGATCACCGTCGACGGGCAGACCCGCAGCGTGGAGGCGACCGGCAACGGGCCCATCGACGCGTTCGTGCACGCCCTGGGCGACGTCGGCGCGGATGTGCGCGTGCTGGACTACGCCGAGCACGCGCTGACGTCGGGCGAAGGGGCGCAGGCGGCGGCGTACGTCGAGTGCTCCGTCGACGGCCGGACGTACTGGGGCGTCGGCATCGACGCGAACATCGTGACGGCCTCGTTGCGCGCGGTGCTCAGCGCGGCCAACCGCGGCTGACAGTCGCCAATCGGACCCGCCCGTGGCGATCGACACGGGCGGGTCTCCAACACTTGTTCGCATTGATGCCGCACAGTAGGGGACGTGCGCCCCTCCACCAACGGCAAAGCCGTTCTCATCGCTCTAGCGCTCGCCACGGTGCTCACCGGCGCCGGCAGCTGCGACGTCTCCTCCACCCCCGGCTCGGCCACGGGCTCCTCGGACACGGGCACGAACACCGGCTCCGGCTCCGGCTCCGGTGGCGGTGGTGGTGGCAACGCGAAGGCGTCGCTGGACACGTTGACCGTCGCCACGGCCGCCTCGATGTCCGGCTACAGCCGCGAGAAGTTCACGCACTGGATCGGCCAGGGGAACGGCTGCGACACGCGCGACGTCGTACTGAAGCGCGACGGCAAGAACGTCAAGGCCACCGCCGACTGCAAGATCACGGCGGGCTCCTGGCACAGCCCGTACGACGAGAAGGACCTGACCGACCCGCAGGCCCTCGACATCGATCACATGGTGCCGCTCGCGGCCGCGTGGCGCTCCGGCGCCGCGAAGTGGACCGACGAGCAGCGCAAGGAATTCGCCAACGACCTGACCCGGCCGCAGCTGTTCGCGGTCAGTCTCCAGTCGAACCGGTCGAAGGGTGACCAGGACCCGTCGACGTGGAAGCCGCCGAACCACGCGTTCTGGTGCACGTACGCCACCGACTGGGTAACAGTGAAGACCTACTACAAGTTGTCCGTGACCACCGCGGAGAAGACCGCGCTCTCGGACATGCTGGCGACCTGCTGATGCGCTTTTGGAGGAACCGGATGTCGGAGACGACCCCACCCGCTTCGCCCCCGGCTGCCGACCCGGTTCCTCCGCCGTCACAGGCCCCTGCGGATGTGCCGGCCGCCTCGGCTTCTCCGGAGGCGCCGGCCTCCTCGGATGTGCCACGGACCGACATCATGGCCGGTCCGGGCGGGGTCATGACCGACGACGTCGGAGTCGTGACCGGGGAGCTGACCCTGCAGTCCGAGATCGGCGCCGACGGGTCCTTCGTCGTCAAGGTCCAATACAAAGACGCCGAGGAATGGTACTCAGTGACGGGCGCCAAGGGCACGCTGAAGGACCCGGCTGACTTGGCGGCCGTCCACGCCGTCGTCGCCGGGATCCTCAACCGCCCCGAGGGCTAGACGGCCCTTCGGCCCTCGAAGGCGCGGCCCAGGGTGATCTCGTCGGCGTACTCCAGGTCGCCGCCGACGGGCAGGCCGCTGGCCAGCCGGGTGACGTTGAGGCCCATCGGCTTGACCAGCAGGGCGAGGTACGTCGCCGTCGCCTCTCCCTCGGTGTTGGGGTCGGTCGCGAGGATGAGCTCCTTGCACGTGCCGTCGGCCAGGCGCGTCATCAGCTCGCGGATGCGCAGGTTGTCGGGGCCGACGCCCTCGAGCGGATTGATCGCGCCGCCGAGCACGTGGTAGCGCCCGCGGAACTCCCCCGTGCGCTCGATCGCCACGACGTCCTTGGGCTCCTCGACCACGCAGAAGACCTCGTCACTGCGGCGCGGGTCGCGGCAGATCCGGCAGAGCTCGGCCTCGGCCACGTTGAAGCAGCGCGTGCAGAACCGCACGAGCTCCTTGACCCGCTGCAGCGCCTGGGCGAGGCGCTTGACGTCCACGGGGTCGGCCGCGAGCACGTGGAACGCGATGCGCTGCGCGCTCTTCGGCCCGACCCCGGGCAGACGACCGAGCTCGTCGATCAGATCCTGGATGGCGCCTTCGTACACGCCGGTCGCCCGTTAGAAGCCGGGCAGCCCGAGACCGCCGCCCAGGCCCCCGAGCCCGGCGGTCAGCGGGCCCATCTTCTGCTCGGTCAGATCACGGGCGGCCTGGGCCGCGTTGTGCACCGCCGCGACGACAAGGTCCTCGAGGGTCTCGACGTCGTCCGGGTCGACCGCCTTGGGGTCGATCTTCACGGACACGACCTCGCCGGTCCCCTTGACGGTCGCCGTGACGAGACCGCCCCCGGCCGTCCCGGTGAGCTCGGCCTCGGCCAGCTCCGCCTGCGCGGCGACCATCTGCTGCTGCATCTTCTGGGCCTGCTTCATCATCTGCTGCAGGTTGGGCTGTCCACCGGGCCGCACAGAGCGCTCCTTCATGGTCGGATTCTTCAATCAAAGCTTAGGGCCTGCCGAGCGTCCGCTTCCGGGCCGACCCGCCAGCGGAAATTCCATTTGCCCACGTCGCTGGCCCCGGTCACGCTAGGTTGGTCTCCACGAGCGAGGACACCCTGGGTGACAACAGTGGCACGGCGAGTGGCAGTTTCGCAGCTTGCGATATGGCACTTAGTGGTCTGGCGATCTGTGACGCAGCCGACTCATACTGTTTGACGAGGCTAAGGGGGGAACCGATGCCGACCGTCTTCTACCAAGGTCACGACATCGTCATCACTGATGATGTCTACGCGGTCTGGAAACCCGAGCCCCAGGTGTTCGACCTGGAGGCCCTCGAAGATCTGCGCGTCGAGCACGACGGTCATCCCGGACGAATGGTACTCCTCGTCGCGGGCGCCCTGGTCACCGTGGGGGCGGCGGCCGCAATGACGCTCACCGACGGCGCCGGTCAATACGTCATCGCCGCGGCCGTCCTGTCCGTGCCTCCGCTCACGGGCCGCGCGATCCGCATTTTCACCCCGGTCGTCTGGCTCCTGCGCGCCAGCTACGCCGGGGCCGGCGTCACCCTGTTCACATCGAGCAACGCGATTACCTTGCTGCGCGTGCGGCGCAGCCTGATGCGGGCCTTCGCGGCGAACGCGGCCAGCGTGGAGCGCCTCGACCGCACCGGCTACGCCGAGGCCTACAGGAGGCTGAACTCCCTGCTCTGACGGGGCGGCCTCAGAACCTGCCCGCGGGACTCGTAGTCCCGCGGGCAACGCCCGTTGCCCGGTTTGCCGGATATATGCATTCATGGGCCAACCTCGCATACCGACGTGTCGTTGTGCAACGCGCTCCGTATGCTGAAGGTTCACGTCCTAGGGTTTGAGGAGGCCGACCCGATGGCCGAGAACAGTAACGCCCTCGAATGGCGCAGGTCCCGCTTCTGCGGCAACCAATCGTGCGTGGAAGTCGCATTCAGTGCGAATTCGGTTCTGATCCGGGATGGCAAGCATCCGGATGCGGCGCACCTGAAATTCGACCCCGACGACTGGCGGGCCTTCATCGCGATTCTGACGACCGGCAGGGCCTAGCCGCGGTCGAACTGGCCGATCTTCACGCCGGCCACGAACGCCCGCCACGGGCCGGACTCGAAGGAGAGCACCGCCTCGCCGGGGTTCTTGCCGTCGCGAACGTGCACATCATTCGCGGTGGCGACCTCGACGCACGTCGTGTTGCCGCAGTAGGAGCTGCGGCGGAAGACGCGTGGCATGGCCGATTCGTGCATGGTTCACCTGGGTTTCTGACGGGGAGGCACTCGCCTCCGGTCGGGTCCTTCGGCGTCAGGCCGAAGATCCTTCATCGGCCGGCCAGAGGTCCGCGGTGGCGGGAGCTTTCGCGGCGGCGGCTATCCTGCGGGCCGATTCGACTTCCCCGATCGAGGCATCCCACATCCGATCCCAGCCCTCGCGGTGTCGCGAAATACGGACGGAATCGTCGACGATTTCGTCGATGGTATAGCTCTCTCGGTACAACACTGCGTGGCTGTTGTCCTCGCTCGACAAGTACAGCAGGTCGTATTGACCGAAAGGCGGATACGGACTCGAAAGCGGGTGGAGGCGCACGCTGAGCCAGCCTTCGGCAATGGCCGAACTGACCGCGGACAACGCCTCACCGAGCGCTTCGGCCCCGCCGTACCGGCGCAGGAGTACCGACTCGTCGAACAGTGCGAAAAGCTTGGGGCGCGGGGCGCGATCGCGCAGCGCCTTCCAACGCGCGGTCCGGATCTCGGCGCGCGTGCGAATCTCGTCATCGGTCAGGTCGCCCACGAAGCCGCTGGTCACGGCGAGGGCGTAGGCCTCGGTCTGCAGCCATCCGGGGATCGCCGCCGGCGCGAAGCTCCGTATCACGGTCGCCTCGGCCTCGAAGCTGATCAGTTGACGCAGGGCCGGCGTCAGCATGTCCTGATAACGCCGGTCGTCCCACCACTGCCTCCGCTGCCGTTTGGACGACTTGGCGGCCTGGATCAGATCCTCGACGGTGTCGCGATCCTTGATGCCCAGATAGGACAGCAGCGGGCGAAGGTCGTTCGCGGAGATCGTGACCTCGCCGGACTCGATCCGCATCACCTTCGAGAGGGACCACTCCATCGCCTCGGCGACCTGAGATTGGGTGTCTCCCTTTTGGGAGCGGGCGTCCTTGATCGCCAGCCGAACCTTCCGGCGAGCAGCCGCGGGCGCGTCACCCGAACTCATCATGTCCCTCGTTGGACGTATGTCTACTAGCCATATCGCAAAGCGTGGTTCAGCCTACGCGCCTAGTCGAGGCGTATGGGTAAGACATGAAAACAACCGAGTCGGCCATACCCGGCCTTGTCCGGAAATATGGTCGCTCGCTCGGATGACCTATCGAGCCGTGGCCTAGTGTAGGACTTGGCCGCCATACGGCAATCGGTGATATGGCAGATTCGCCGGATCGTTACCTACTGGACAGTAAGGTCACGGTCAGCTCACCGCACCGGTGCGGTCGCGCCATTCCAGCGCCCGGATCAGGGCGCGGCGCACCTGGCCGAAGGTCTGCCGATCGGTGCTGTGGAACAGCCGCACGTCGTGCTGGCCGTAGCGGGCACGGATCTCCTGGGCCGGGCGGGAGCGGCCGGAGCGCGGGTGGTGCAGCACATAGACGCCCTCGAGAAAGTCCAGGCGGTACTGCACGGGTGACGGGCGCAGGATCACGACGTGGTCGGTGGTCACGATCAGGTCGGGGCCTTGATAAAACATTCGCATTTCCCTTCCCCTCGGCCTTGCTCAAGGGGCCGGTCGTGCGGTATGGATAACATCAGGTATCGATGCTGCCGCTCCGCGTGACCGAAGTGGCGGCCGCAACGGAAAACAGCGCCCGGTGACCGCCGGGCGCTGTTGCGTTTTCCGCCACTCGCCCCCTCGTGGCTCTCCTTCGATGGTTGCATGGCCGCATACCTGTGCGCCAGCTCTCAATCTGCCATATCGCAGAGTGCTGAGAAGCCGGTTGCATAGCGCGGCGACGCCCTGGGTGGCCGGCGTCAGATCGGCAGCGGGTCGGTGCGGCACTCCAGGGCACGGATCAGGGCCCTGCGCACGGCGCCGAATGTCGCCCGATCGGTGGTGTAGAAGAGGCGTACGTCGGTCGAGCCGAGGCGCGCGCGAATCTCGCGCCCCACCCGGAAGCCGGCCCCCCAACCGTGCTTCACGACATACGGCGCCACGATCTGTTCGAGCGGGAACCGCAGCTCCCGCGGGTGCAGGACGACCACGTGCGTGCTGGTGATCAGGATGTCCGAGCTCCGGTAGAACATCGCTGCCCCCTCCGACAGGTAATCAGATGGTCGCACGCGGTGTCACGCCGGAGAAGGCATCGACCTGCCACATCGCAGATGGCGACATGACGTTTGCCTGTCCGGCGGATGTCGTTCCGGGAGTCCGGCTTCGCCCGGTGGCCGCACCAGGGCATGAGACGCTCGCCACACTCGGCTGTGCGCCATCTGCGGCCTTCGCGCCAGGAGCGGCAACGCCGGGCCCCGGTGAGCGGTAGCCCGGCGTTTCGCCTGGTAGAACCGGCGGAGGATACGAGATTCGAACTCGTGAGGGTTTTATCCCAACACGCTTTCCAAGCGTGCGCCCTAGGCCTCTAGGCGAATCCTCCGTGCGCCAGGATACCCATCGCTCGCCGGGTTCGTGCACCGGGTATTGTGGTCCGTAAGCCGCTCGTGCGGCGACACCTCATGAACCTCCCCAGGGCCGGAAGGCAGCAAGGATAAGTGAGCTCTGTCGGGTGCACGAGCGGTGTTTCATATCCGAGCCCGCCCGCGTGACGCCCCGCCGAAAGTGTCGGTGGTCGGGAGTACGGTGGTCCCGGCTCTAGTCGATCGGAGGACCGCTGGTGGCGCTCGCGCTCTACCGCAAGTACCGGCCTCGGACGTTCGCCGAGGTCATCGGCCAGGAGCACGTCACCGAGCCGCTGTCGCAGGCGCTGCGCTCCGGACGACTCAACCACGCCTACCTCTTCTCCGGCCCGCGCGGCTGCGGCAAGACGAGTAGCGCCCGCATCCTGGCCCGCTCCCTCAACTGCGAGCGCGGCCCGACCCCGGAGCCGTGCGGCGAGTGCCAGTCCTGCCGGGACCTCGCGCCCGACGGCTCCGGCTCGATCGACGTCATCGAGATCGACGCGGCCAGCCACGGCGGCGTCGACGACGCGCGCGACCTGCGCGAGCGGGCGTTCTTCGCCCCGGTGTCGAGCCGCTTCAAGGTCTACGTCATCGACGAGGCCCACATGGTGTCCTCGGCCGGCTTCAACGCGCTGCTCAAACTGGTCGAGGAGCCGCCGGACTACGTCAAGTTCGTCTTCGCGACCACCGAGCCGGAGAAAGTCCTCGGGACGATCAAGTCCCGGACCCACCACTACCCCTTCCGGCTGATTCCCCCGGGCGTCCTGCGGCCCTATATCGAGCAGCTCACCGTCGCGGAGGGCGTGAAGGTCGAGCCCACGGTCTTCCCGCTGGTCGTCCGCGCCGGCGCCGGCTCCGCCCGAGACACCCTGTCGGTGCTCGACCAGCTCATCGCGGGCGCGGGCGAGGACGGCGTCACCTACAGCCGCGCGGTCGCCCTGCTCGGCGTCACCGACGTGGCTCTCATCGACGAGATGTGCGAGTCCCTGGCCGCCGACGACGGCCGCGGCGCCTACGGCGTCATCGACCGCGTGGTCGAGGCCGGCCACGACCCGCGCCGCTTCGCCTCCGACCTCCTCGAGCGCCTGCGCGACCTGATCGTCATGCAGCAGGTGCCCGACGCCGTCGACAAGGGCCTGCTGGACGCCCCGCACGACCAGCTCGACCGCATGGCCGCGCAGGCCTCCCAGCTCGGCCAGGCCACCCTCTCGCGCTTCGCCGACATCGTGCACAACGGCCTCACCGAGATGCGCGGCACCACGGCCCCGCGCCTGCTGCTCGAGCTCATCACCGCGCGCATGCTCCTGCCGGGCGCGGACGATTCGAGCTCGGCCCTGCTGCAGCGCCTTGAGCGCATGGAGCGCCGCCTCCAGGCCGGCGGCGTCCCCGCCGCTCCGGTTGCGCCTGCTCCGGTGTCCCCCGCTCCCGCGCCTACTCCTGCCCCGGCCGCCGACAGTGGGAACCGGGGCCTGGATTACATTCGCGACGCCCGCTCGAACGCCGCCCCGCCCGCGGCGCCGACGCCGCCCAGCACCTGGTCCGAGACCCCTTCGCCTGCGCCCGCACCCACGCCTGCGCCCCCAGCTGCCGATCCGGCCCCGCCCGCTCCAGTCGCTCCGCCCGCTCCAGTCGCCTCGGCCGCTCCGGTCGCTCCGCCCGCTCCAGTCGCCCCGGCCGCTCCGGTGAACAGCGGCGGCGGAGGCATGGACGCCGACGCGATCCGCCGAGTCTGGCCCGACCTGCTGGCCCTGGTGAACGACAAGAGCAAGAAAGCCGGCGCCATCATCCGCGAGGCAACGGTCCAGGACGTCGAGGGCACCACGCTGGTGCTCGGCTTCAAATACTCGACGCACGCCGACATGCTCAACGCCTCCCCGGACGTGTTGCTGAAGGCCCTGCAGGAACTGCTCGGCGGCCGCTGGCAGGTGCGGTGCGAGGTGGGCGGCCAGCCGGGCGGCGGGGGCGGCGGCAACCGCCCCGCGCCCCCGAAGCCCACGCCCCAGCCCTCCGGCCCATCGGCCCCGACGTCCGGCCCGCCTTCGGGTCCGGCCGGCGGCCAGTCGTACGGCGCACCGCCTCAGCAGGCTCGGCCCCAGAGCGCCCGTGCCGCGTCTCCCTCCGCTTCTGCCACTGCCTCTACCGCCTCCTCGGCCACCTCCTCGATCGCCTCCTCGACCGCGGACGAGGAGTGGCCGGTCGCCGCGGTCCCTGGCGGCGCGGTGGCGAGCGCTCCCGCCCCGGCGGAGGACTGGCCGACTCCGGCGACCCCACCGGCGCCCGTCACCGTCTCCCAGCCGCCGGCCGCCGTCGCTCAGCCGCCGAGCACCGTGCCCGCCCACTCGTCCGTGTCGGCACCCCCCGTCATCGCGGCCCCTCCCGCGGCGCCCGCCACGTCCAGTTCGTCCGCATATGCCGGAAACGCCGCCCCAAATCCGGCCGCATCTGTCTCCAGCGGGAACACGGCGACAACGGGCGGCCCCAATACCGCCGCTCCCGCCCGCCCGCGGCAGGGCGGTTCCAGCGCTCTGGAGAAGGCTCGCGAGGCCGCCAGTCGGGCTGCGGCGTCCGCGGCCGGCAGCACTCGCCGCCCCAACGCGGGCCCGGCACCGGCGGCCGGAGGCCAGCCAGCGGGGCGCGGTGGAAACTCGGCCTGGGACGGCACGGCGGCGGAAGAGCCTCCGTTCGATCCCGAGTACGACTCGCCGGTCACCGACCCGCGCTTTCCTGGCCTCGACCCGGGCGACGAACTGCTCGATGACGCGTCGGAGGTTCGGGAAACGAGCGAGGAGGCGGCTGTTCGGCTGCTGATAGAGACGTTCGGCGCCGAGAAGATCACCGAGGTCAGCAGTTAGCCCCACGCCGCTGGACCACACCCGCCGGGCTCGCGAGCGCTGGCGGACTTCGGCTCAGATCCGCGAGTCCGCCCCATAGCTGCGGCGCGTCACGCTCATGAGGTCCACTACGCCGGGTCGGGCGGCGCCTTGAGACCACGGACTGCGCGGTGACGATTCGTCCTCGTCAACGTCGCCGAAGCTCCACTTAACTGGGATATAAATTGCAAGTATGCGTAGTGACGCGCCAAGCTGTCGCTGCCCTTCCGTTCGCGGCCGCACAAGACCCGGCGATGCCTGGGTAGACGCGCCGCCGAGCGGCCACGCTGGTGTGAGCCGCCGACGCGTATTGCGGCGACGCGGCTGAGACGAAAAAGGAGGTGCCGGGCGTTTCTGCTGGCCGCTGGCGGTGGCGCGGGGATTCGAAGCCCGGGAGGGCTTGCACCCTCACACGCTTTCGAGGTCTGCCTTCCTCCGGCCGTGGAGGTCCGTAGGGTTCACGAGCTGGGTGCGGGTGACACGGTGGACCGCCGAGGCCGTCGGCGGGCGCTGACGAATGAGACGATCCCGATTGGTTGAACGTTGGCACTCGCGGCGCGCGACCTCAGGCTTCCGGATTCTGCGGTACCGGCCGATAGCGAGCGGTCCGCGATCGTGGCTGGCCAGTCATCTCCACCAGACCCCGCTCCCGGAGCACTTTCAAGGCGCGAAAGACCTGGTGCGGCTTCAAGCCGGTGCGCTCCTCGATCTCGCTTCGAGACGACCCCTCGGCGGAGAGCACGCCAATCACCCGAGCCGAGTGCCGGGTCAGGTCGTCGTCCGTCTTCGATGGCCCGTCAGGCTGGTCCGGCCGAAGCGGATCGTTCGAGGGGAGGCGATACGTTGTCGTTCCCCGCGTTCCCTCCTGTTCGATCAGACCCCGTTCGACAAGGTCCCGCAGTTCGCGAGTGACCGTCCGGCTGTCCTGCATGCCAGTGGACGCTCGATAGGTGCTGTTCGTCATCACGACGCCGTTGCGCATCATCACCAAGGCGCTCATTTGCGACCTCGACAGCGGCCGGTTGTCGAGGGACTGCAGCCATTCGAGCGCTTCCTGGTCGAGCAGTGTGTGATTCGGGAACTCCGCGGTGAACGATGAGATTGAGTCGGTGAAATGCGGCGGCTCCATGCCGGCTTCGGTGAGCGCGATCCGGATCCGGGTGATTCCACTCCCGCGGTTCTCACACACCATATGACCATCGAAGTACGGCGTATCCTCCAGGATCTTGAGCAGGGCCTTGTTCCGTGATGACGTGACGCCGGTAATGCCCAGCGCGCCGACGTCGACCGGCCCGTAGAGCCCGCCGGGGTTACGGATCACCAGCCGATCCGGGTACATCTCGACCTGGACCTGCATGCCGCGCGCGAAATCTGAGTAGTCTCGGTGGACCAGCGCGTTGACCAACGCCTCGCGCAGGACCTCTTCTGGGTACTCCCACTCGTCGATGCGGAAGATGCCTGAAACGATGCTGCGTCGCTTCATGTTGCGCTTCAGGATGCGCACGCACTCGTTCACGATGAACGGGATCGAACCGTCCACGGACCGGTTCTCGGTGAACCGTTCACCGGCCGGGCCCAGCACACCGGGTTCGCTGGTGGGGTAGGCGACAAAGGTGAGGTTGAGCTGCGGCTCGAAGGTCTGCGGATAGATGCCGAACGTCAGCAGGCCGGCCAGCGTCGGCACGAGCCTGCCCTCGTGGACGGTCAGGACGTTGAGCATCGCCAGGGCGTGTTCGTCGTCGATCTTCCGAAAGATCTCGCCTCTGGTCTCTCGAATCCGGTGGAGGAATCGACCGAGTGCGTCCTGGTCCAGGTCTGCAACGCTGGCATCGGGCATGGCCCGGACGTCGTGCTTCTGCTCGGTACGGTTTGCGAGCAGCACGGCGACCTCGTAGTCGGTGAGCCGCCGGTCTCCGTCGCCGACCCGAATCCGCGACCCGGCCCAGGGCCCAAGGCTTCTCTTGTGGCACGGGCGCTGATCGCGTGGTGTCGGTGGGACTGAGCAGGCGACGACGTTCTTGCCGTCGATGGCGACCGTGAAGATCTCCGCCCGGACGGCCGGCTCCATCTCCGCGCATACCGCGCCGATCTGGCTCTCCATCGCACCGGCATCAGTGACACCCACCGCGGCGAAGCCGGATCGTTCATCGACACCCAGCAGGATGCAGCCACCCTGAGCATTGGCGAACGCGCTGACCGTCTCCCAGAGCGTGGCCGGTAGCCCTCCCTGCGAGCGCTTGACCTCGCAGAGGAAGTGATCGTTGCCGAGCTGCTGCAACTCGGCGAGTAGGGCAGGAACATCCGCTGGGATCATGCATGCTCCCTCTCACGGGCCTGTGCGACATGCTGTAGTACAGGGCTGCGTTCTGTACTACAGCATGCCAGATTCCATGTAGTACAGCGCGCGACTTGTAGTACAGCGCGTGTCGATCAAGGTGCAGGAGAGGGATCAGTGAGGCCGCCAAGGACGCGCAGACCACCCGCACGGCAACCGAGACGAATTGCGACTGAAATGCCGAACGCCCGGTCCACTCCGAGAGGAGCGCCGGGCGTTCTCGCTGGCCAGAGTGCGGTGGCGCGGGGATTCGAACCCCGGGAGGGCTTGCACCCTCACACGCTTTCGAGGCGTGCTCCTTAGGCCACTCGGACACGCCACCGCCGATGAGGTTACCTGACTCCCCGGGGCCATCCGCGCGGGGGCTCGCCGTTTGGCAGGATCACCCCTATGAGCACGCATATCGGCGCCGAGCCGGGTCAGATTGCCGAGCGAGTCCTCATGCCTGGGGACCCGCTGCGAGCCAAGTGGATCGCCGAAACGTACCTCAAGGATGCCCGCTGCTACTCGACCGTGCGGAACATGCTCGGGTTCACCGGGACGTACGAGGGCGTCGAGGTCTCCGTGCAGGGGTCCGGCATGGGCATGCCCTCGGCGAGTATCTACGCGCACGAACTGATCAACGACTACGGGGTCAAGGCGTTGATCCGGGTCGGCAGCTGCGGGGCGATCCGCGATGAGCTCAAGCTTCGCGACGTCGTGGCCGCCATCGGGTCCAGCACCGACTCCAACATGAACCGCGCCCGGTTCGACGGGCTCATCGACTATGCGCCCGTCGCCGACTTCGGGCTGTTGCGCACGGCCGTCGACGTCGCCGCGGAGCAGGGGGTCTCCATGCGCGTCGGGCCGATCCTCGCCGCCGACGCCTTCTACACCGATCGGCCCGACCTCTACGACCGCCTCGCCGACTACGGGGTGCTCGCGGTGGAGATGGAGTCCGCGGCGCTCTACACGATCGCGGCCCGCTACAACGCCCGCGCGCTCACGCTGCTCACGGTCTCGGATCACATCAAGACCGGCGAGCGGACCACGGCGCAGGAGCGCGAGCAGACGTTCTCGCAGATGGTCGAGATCGCGCTCAAGACGATCATCCAGTAAAAGCGGGCATAATGTATAAATCCGATATGTCGCGGCGCGAAGCGCCCGACATATCGGATCTACATCAGGCCGCCGGGGAAGGGCACGCCGCATCAAGCCGCCAGCGCCGCCGTCGTAGAAGACAGGCGAGAGGGCTTGATCAGGCCGCCAGCGCCGCCGTCGGGGACAGGCGAGCGGCGCGCATCGCCGGGTAGAGCCCCGCCACAGCCCCGATCACCAGCGTGGCCAGGAAGCCGCCGACCAAAGACCAGAGCGGCAACACCGCCGGCCACGAGCGCCACGCGGCGTACGACTCCGTCACCAGCAGGCCCAGCAGCACCCCGAAGAAGCCGCCCAGGCCGGCCAGGAGCAGGGACTCCGCCAGGAACTGGGCTCGGATGTCCCGCCGCCGGGCGCCCAGGGCGCGCCGCAGGCCGATCTCCGGCCGGCGTTCCAGCACCGAGATGACCATCGTGTTCGCGACCCCCACGCCGCCGACCAGCAGGGCCACCGCGCCCAGGCCCAGTAGGAGGCCGGTGTACGCCTGGTCCGTCGCGGCCTTCGCCGCCAGCGCGTCCGAGGGGCGGGAGACCTGCACCTCGTTCGGCGCGGCGGGGTTGGCGGTCGCGGCCAGCACGTCGGCCACGGACGATACGGCGTCGTCGCGCGAGCGGCTGTAGATGGTCGTCGCGTAGCCGTCGAAGCCGAGCACCGACGTGGCCACGGGCCAGCCGACGAGGGCGGCGGAGTCCAGCTCGGGCGCCAGCGGTACCGGATCCAGGATGCCCACCACCGTGAACCAATGCCCGCCGAGCCAGACGTTCAGGCCCAGGCCGTCGGTCAGGCCCAGGATCTCGGCCGCCCGCGAGCCCAGGACCACGGTGGGGTAGGTCGGCGCCGCCAGCCAGGTGCCGGCGTGGACGGTCGCGCCGACCGTGCCCGGCAGCGTCGTGCGCGCCGCGAGGACCGCGATGCCGCCGGACTCCGCCGAGGGGATGCGGTCGGTGCGGTACACGTGCGCCGACGTGACCCGCCCGGTCGCCGACACCGTGGTGACGGGGCCGATGCGCGCGACCATGGCCTCGGCCTCCTCGGGCAGGTGGGAGGCGTCGCCGAAGAACGACTTGCCGGGGCCGACGGTGAGCAGGTTGGTGCCGAGCGCGGCCAGGCGGCGGTCGACCTCGGCGCGGCTGGAGGTCGAGATGCCCACGACCGCGACCATCGCGGCGATGCCGATCGCGATCCCGAGCGCGGAGAGCACGACCCGCAGCGGCCGCGTCCGCAGCCCCGCGGAGCCGAGGCGCAGAATGTCCGTAAATTTCATGACAGACGACCGTCCAGCAGCGAGATCTGCCGGGGCAGCGACGAAGCGATGTCACGGTCGTGCGTGATCACCACGACCGTCGTCCCCGATGCACACAGCGAGCCCAGCAGGGCCATGACCTGGGAACCGGCCGCGCTGTCCAGGTTGCCCGTGGGCTCGTCGGCCAGCAGGAGCGGCGGCGAGCCGATCACCGCCCGCGCGATCGCCACCCGCTGCCGCTCGCCGCCCGAGAGCTCGTGCGGGCGGTGGGCGAGGCGGTGCCCGAGGCCCACGCGCTCCAGGGCCGCGGCCGCCTGGCGCCGGCGGGAGGGGAGGGCCACGCCGGCATAGAGCAGCCCGTCGGCCACGTTGTCCAGCGCCGACCTGCCCGGCGCGAGGTGGAACTGCTGGAAGACGAACCCGATGGTCGTGGCGCGCAGCCGGGACAGGCCGGCGTCGGAGAGCGCGGACACGTCCCGGCCGTCGAGGCGCACGGTACCGCTCGTCGGCACGTCCAGCGCGCCGATGAGGTGCAGCAGCGTCGACTTGCCCGAGCCCGACGGGCCGACGATGGCGACCAGCGCGCCCGCCTCGACGCGCAGCGAGACGTCGTCGAGGGCGACGACGCCGCCCGGGTACACCTTCCGGACCGACTCGAGCGCGATCATCCGGCGACTCCGACCGTCAGGCCCGCGTCCAGGCCGGGGCCGGAGACCTCGACGCGCCCGGAGGCGAAGAGGCCGGTCCGCACCGCCACGATGCGAGTCGTACCGCCATCGACGACCTGCAGCCCGTAGCCGCCCTCGGCCAGCGCCACCAGCGCGCCGACCGGCACGATGAGGACGTCCGGGCGCTGCTCCGACACCAGAATCACGGTCACCGGCGCCGCGTCGTAGGTGCCCAGCTTCTCCTGGTCGGCGACGGTCACGGTCACGTCCACGGTCACCTTGGTCTGGTTGTTCTGCACCGATGCCGTGGCCACCGCCCCGATCGCGGCGATCTTCCCCGGCACCTCGCGGTCGTCCGGCAGCTTCACGGTGGCGTCGGCCCCGACGGCCGCGAGGCGCTGCTCGGTCACGTCGAGCTGGACGGTGACCAGCCGGGTCGAGCCCGTCCACTGCAGGATCGGGCCGGCCGCGTTGTCGCCGAGGTGCGCCTTGACCTCGCCCACGCGCACGGCGTCGGGCGCGACGACGATCCGGCCGAGCTCGACCGTTCCCGTCTCCGGCAGCCCGAGGTCCGACTGCCAGTCGCGCACGGCGTCGGCGGTGGCGCCGGTGAACGCGTCGTCGGCGGTGAAGCCCTTGTACCCGAGCGCGGCCAGGTTGGCCTCGAACGCGCGCACGTCCTCGCCCTCGTCGCCCGGCTTCAGCGCGCGGTAGAAGGGCGCCGCGGCGTAGAACAGCACGACGGGGCGGCCGTCGGCGCGGTACAACACCTCGTTGCGCCGCACCGTGGACCCCTCGGCCGGCAGCCCGGTGACGATGCCGGGCAGGCGGCCGTTGACCGTCACCGGATCGCCGAAGCCGAGCGTGCCGTCCACGGTCTCGGTCGCGGTGAGCGTGCCCTTGGTGATCGTGGCGGTCTTCACGGCCGGCGCCGCGCTCGTCGCGGGAGCCGGACGGTTGAGGCCGACGTAAGCCGCCACCCCCGCCACGACGAGCACGGGCACAAGCCACACCAGATGTTTCACCGCCCCACCACCGACTTGCAGGCCTCGGCCGCGGCCTTGAAGGTGGGCGAGTTGAAGTCCAGGCCGCTGTTGAGGATCGCGGAGACGCCCGTGTTCGGGTCCGGGTCCGGCATGTCGACCCCGTGCTCGCGCATGCACTTGGCGAAGGCCCGCGCCTGCTCCAGTTGCTGCGGCGAGAGGTTCTCGAGGGTCCCGCCGTTGGGCAGGTACCGCTGGCAGGCCGAAGCCGCCGACACCGCCTTGTTCCGGTCGCCGCCGGTGGCGTTCGGGTCGAACTGGATGTTGCCGTCGGGGCCGGGATCGGGCACGTCGACCCCGTGCTCGCGCATGCACTTCGCGAACTGACGGTTGGCCTCAGCCTTGTCGACCGCGGCCGAGGCCGAGGGCTTCGCGGTGCCCTGGTCGGCCGAGGCCACCGACGGGCCGGACGGCTTCGACGAGCACCCGAACAGCAGCAGGCAGGAGAGCAGAACCAGCAGCTTCTTCATGCGGCCCAGTCAAGGGGCGCGGCCGTAAGCGGGGCGTCAGCACCGGCGCTTATCCCCGCCTTACGGTCGCGGCGGGCACGATGAGGGCATGCGAGTGCTGGTGGTCGAGGACGAGCAGCTGCTGGCCGACGCCGTCGCCGAAGGTCTGCGCCGGGAGTCGTTCGCGGTCGACGTCGCCTACGACGGCTCGGGGGCCCTGGAACGGCTAGGGGTCAACGAGTACGACGTGGTGATTCTCGATCGCGACCTGCCCGGCGTCGACGGCGACGAGGTCTGCCGCCAGGTGAGCGCGCGGCTGCCCGACACCCGCATCCTCATGCTCACCGCGGCCTCGGCCGTGGCCGAGCGGGTCGCCGGGCTGTCCCTCGGCGCCGACGACTACCTGGGCAAGCCCTTCGCGTTCACCGAGCTGGTGGCCCGGGTCCGGGCCCTGGGCCGGCGCGCCCGCGCGGCCGCCCCGCCGGTGCTGGAGCGCGGCGACCTGCGGCTGGACCCGAACCGGCGCGAGGTGTTCCGCGACGGGCACTACGTGGGGCTGACCCGCAAGGAGTTCGCGGTGCTGGAGGAGCTGCTGCGGGCCGGGGGTGCCGTCGTCTCGGCCGAGCAGCTGCTGGAGCGGGCCTGGGACGAGCACATCGACCCGTTCACCAACGTGCTGCGGGTGACCGTGATGACGCTGCGCCGCAAGCTGGGCGATCCGCCCGTGATCGAGACCGTCGCCGGAGTGGGGTACCAGATTCCGTGAAGCACCTGCGCATCCGCGTCCGCCTGACCGCCCTGTTCGGCGCGCTGTTCCTGGCCGGGGGCGTGCTGCTGCTCGGCGTGACGTACCTGCTGGTCCAGCAGAACATCCACCAGCGCAACTCCAACGTCAAGCTCGACGACCTGCCGCCCGAGGTGCGCCAGGCCCTCGGGGTCGACCAGCGGCGCTTCCTCGACCTCGTGCAGCAGCTGCAGGCCCGCCAGGACCAGGTCGAGCAGGCCACCCTCGACGCGCTCGTCACCCAGGGGTCGATCGCGCTCGGCCTGGTGACCGTGATCGGGGTCGGCTTCGGCTGGCTCGTCGCGGAGCGGGCGCTGCGGCCGGTCGAGCGGATCACCGAGACGGCCCGGCGGGTGGCCGGCGGCAACCTGCACGAGCGGATCGCGATGAGCGGGCCGCGGGACGAGATCAAGGAGCTCGCGGACACCGTCGACTCGATGCTGGAGCGGCTCGACCAGGCCTTCGACGGGCAGCGCCGGTTCGCCGCCAACGCCTCCCACGAGCTGCGCACGCCGATCGCCATCAACCGCACGCTCATCGAGGTGGCGCTCGGCCGGCCGGACCCGCCGCCGGAGGTGGTGCAGCTGGGCGAGACGCTGCTGGCCGTGAACGCGCGGCACGAGCGGCTCATCGACGGGCTGCTCACGCTCGTCGCCTCGGACCAGCCGCTGACCGTGCACGAGCGGGTCGACCTGGCCTCGGTGGCGCGGCACGTGGTTTCCGGCCGGGTGGTTTCGGGCCAGGAGGTCTCGGCCGAGTTCGAGCCGGCGGTCGTCGTCGGCGATCCGGTGCTGCTCGAACGGGTCGTGCAGAACCTGGTGGACAACGCGCTGGCGTACAACGTGCCGGACGGGAAGGTCTGGGTGACGACCACGCGGGCCGGGGACCGCGCGCGGCTCGTCGTGGAGAACACGGGGCCCGTCATCCCGCCGTACGAGATCCCGGGCCTCTTCGAGCCCTTCCGGAGACTGCGGTCGCGGACCGGCTCGGCCCGCGGCACCGGGCTGGGGCTGTCGATCGTCCGCTCGGTGGCGGTCGCGCACGGCGGGACGGCCGAGGCCGAGCCGCGCGACGGCGGCGGCGGGCTGCGCGTGACGGTGACCCTGCCAAGTGCACAAGCGTGATGGTGGCGCTGCCCAAAAAAGCGTGACGGTGACCCTGCCACGTGCACAAGCGTGATGGTGGCACTGCCAAAAAAGCGTGACGGTGACCCTGCCCACATAAAACAATCCGATCGGTCGCACTTTTTGTTGGTACCGTCTGAGCATGATTGACGGCCGACTGGCGCGCGGCGAGCGTTCCCGCACCGCCGCCCTCGACGCCGCGGTCGTGCTGGCCACCGAGTCCGGCCTCGAGGGCCTGTCGTTCAACCAGCTCGCCGAGCGCCTCGGGGTGAGCAAGTCCGGCCTCTTCGCGCACTGGCGCACCAAGGAGGAGCTCCAGCTCGCCGCGGTCGACCACGCCGAGGCGCGCTTCACCGAGCGCGTCGTGCGCCCGGCCCTGCACCGGCCGCGGGGCGTGCGCCGGCTGTGGGCGCTGCACGAGCACCGGCTCGCCGACATCTCCTCGGGCGACCTGCCCGGCGGGTGCTTCTTCGGCCTCGCCCAGTTCGAGTTCGTGGCGCGGCCCGGCCCCGTGCAGGCGCGGCTCGCCGCGGCCCTGGAGCGCTGGCACGCGCTGCTCGAGCGGATCATCACCGAGGCCGTCGAGCTGGGCGAGCTCGACCCCGGCACCGACCCGCAGCAGCTGTCCTTCGAGCTCAACGCGCACGGCACGGCGGCCGTGTACGAGTCACGGCTGCGGCCCGCGAGCAACGTCTACGAACACGCGCGCGCCGCCGCCCTCGACCGGCTGCGCGGCCTGAGCCCTCAACCTCACCTTCTGGAGGCGTGATGTCTGGTCATTCGTCTGGGCACGTAGAGCCGTTCACGGTGCACTTCGACGACCTCGACCCGATGGGGATCGTGCACAACGCGCGGTACGCGGTCTTCCTGGAGCGCGCGCTGTCGCAGTGGTGGGGCGAGCGCGGGGTCTCGTTCGCGGGCGGGCGGCCCTCGACCCCCGATGCCGTGCACGCCGTCGCCGAATACTCGATCGCCTACCGGGCCCCGGTCCGCGGCACGGGCGAGATCGGCGTGCACTTCTGGATCGAGTCGCTCGGCGAGAGCAGCGCGGTGTACCGCTTCCGCATCCTCTCCGCCGACGGCGCCACGGTCCACGCGGAGGGCCGGCGGGTCAACGTGAAGCTCGACCCGGGCACGCTGCGCCCGGCCCCGTGGACCGAGGCGGCCCGGGCAGCGGCACGGCCGCTACTCCAAGCGATGGTCCCTGAAGAACTCGCGCAGCAGCGCTGAGGCCTCCTCCGGCAGCACCCCGGCGATCACCTCGGGGCGATGGGTGAGCCGCCGGTCGCGCATGACGTCCCACAGCGAGCCGACCGCGCCCGTCTTGGGCTCCCAGGCGCCGAACACGACCCGCCCGACGCGGGCGAGCACGATCGCGCCCGCGCACATCGTGCACGGCTCGACGGTGACGACGAGCGTGCAGTCCTCGAGCCGCCAGCCGTCGGCCTTGACCGACCGGCGCAGCACCAGCATCTCGGCGTGCGCGGTCGGGTCGCCGGTCAGCTCGCGCTCGTTGTGCGCGGCGGCGAGCTCGGCACCGTCCGGCCCGAGCAGCACCGCCCCGATGGGGACGTCGGCCCCCGCGCCGGCCGCGACCTCCAGCGCGCGGCGCATGGCCGACTCCCACCGGCGGATCACGCCTCGCGCAGCTCCTCGATCTCGTCCCCGGCGCCGACGGCCTGGCAGATCTCCGCCGTGATGTCGGCCGGGAGCATGCCCTCCTGGGCGCACAGCTCCAGCAGCCGCCCGCCGGACACGCCGAGGTCGGCCAGGAGCTCGGGGTCGCCGACGGGCTCGACGTCGGGCTCGGCCGAGGGCCGGTCCTCGTCCTCGTCGTCGGCCTCGTCCGGCTCGTCGACGTCGGCCTCGGCGATCTCGGGCAGCTGCTCCTCGATGTCGCCGAGCAGGATCGCGCCCAGCCGCGAATCCTCGGCGAACACCTGGTCGGAGCCGAAGACCCGCAGATCCTCGCCCTCGTCGAGGCGCAGGATCGCGAGGTAGGCGTCGTCGGACTCGACGAACAGCAGCGAGACGGACGCCTCCGGATCGGCGTCACGCAGACGATCGGTGATCTCTTCGATGTCGGCGACGCCGCTGAGGTCGAGCTCGGCTGCGGCCCAGCCCTCAGCGCCTCGCGTGACAGCGGCAGCGAAGTGCGACACGGTCCCCCCGGTCGGTGCTCGTCGGTACGCGTGAACACTATTCGAGCGGGTTGCGCCTTGCTGGCAAAGGGCCCCCGAGTTCGTCTCGGCGAGTCGTCCTCTTCTTGCGCCCGATCGGGTGAACGCAAACGGGTCCGAAGGGCTGGGCAAGTGCCCAGCGAGGGCTCAGTGAGGGCTTGGCGAGGGCTCAGCCCGCGATGCGGCGCCGGTTGGCGATGAGTTCGCGAAGGCGGTCGGCGCGCATCCGGCGGGGGTGGAGCCGCTCGCGGAGCGCCTTGGCGTCCGCGAGCTCGACCAGCAGCGCGAGCCGCCGGCGTCGCCGCTCGGGGTCGAGCCGCTGCAGCCTCAAAGCCATGTCGCTGAGCGTGATCCTCGCCGGAACGCTCGTCAAGTGAGCGTTTTTCACCACAACAGCCAGTCGCCGCCCGCTAGACGGTAGGCGACGAGAATGCCCGCGATCGCCAGCGCGACACCGCTCGCGGCGGCCACCCCTACCGCCACGCCCCGGTCGCCGAAGCGGGCCAGGATCGCGGCCGCGCCCCAGGCGAGGAACCCGGCGACGATGGACGTCCACACGTAGGCGCGGGCCGAGGAGTTCATGAGCAGCCCGAACAGCAGCATCCAGGCCGCGCCCGCGGCGCCGCCCAGCGCGACCATCTGGCCACGGACGGGCAGCGGCTCCCGATAGGTCGGCCGGGGCTGGCTGACCCGGAACACGGGCGGCTTCAGCGCGCCCTGCCACGCCCCGTAGGCCGCGGCGGGGGTCGGGGGCCGCGAAGTGGGCGGCTGCGCGCTCAGGCGCGGCGGAGGCCCCACGACCGGCGGCCCCATGGCACCCGGCCAGGGGCCGGGCGGGGCGGTCGCCGCGGCGGGACCGCCCGGCTCCTTCCACTGCGACTCGCTCACTGCCACGTCTTGCAGCTTAGCCCGGTGCGTCAGCCGAAGACCGCGAGCCGTTTCCAGCTCGCCCCGGCCACCATGGTGAACTCGCCGCCGGCGACCACCTGGCGCAGCGGTTCGGCGGCGGTCAGCGTGCGCACCCCGACGATGCCGTTGGCCTGCGGCGCCCAGTCCAGCAGGCGGCCGGAGCCGTCGACCGCGGCGAGCTTGACCCGGCTGAGCGAGCCGTCGGTGCAGACGCCCTGGCTGCCGTTCCGGGCGGTCTTGCAGGCGCGGTCGAAGTGCCCGCCGACGTACGCCACGTCGCCGAGCGCCGCCACGGCCTGCACGTCGCCGTCGAAGACCCGCAGCCAGCGCTGCCGTCCGTCGGGCGCGTAGGCCGCGGCCCGGCCGCCCTGCCCGCCCATGCCGGCGTAGACGGTGCCGTCGGCGCCGACGGCCACGGAGTGCACGACGGCCTCGGGGCGCGGCTGGAAGCCCTTGTCGAGCGCGCCGGTCACGGGGTCGACGGCGGTGAGGCGCAGCGAGTTCGAGACGTTGCCGGTCTTGTGGAAGGAGCCGCCGAGGTACACCCGGCCCTTCCCGGCCGCGATCGACTCCACGGCGTCGTCGGTCGTGGGGGTCCACCTGGCGTCCAGCGCGCCCGTGGCCGTGTCGAACGCCGCGAGGTTGGCGCGCCGGGAGGAGTCGATCTGGGTGAAGCGGCCGCCGACGTACAGCCGGCTGCCCTGCACCGCGAGGGTCACCGGCGAACCGGCGATCGCGTGGCTGAACGCATCGACGGCGCCCGAGGTCGCGTCCAGCTTCGCGAGCGAGTCCCGCTTGGCGCCGGAGATGCGTGAGAAGTCGCCCGCCACGTACACAGCGTGACCGTCGGTGGCCAGGGCACGCACGGTGTCGTCCGCGTTCGGGGCCCAGTTCAGCAGCGCTCCGGTGCGCGCGTCGAAGGCCGCCAGTCGGGACCGGGCGACGCTGCGGCCGCCCACGATCGCGTTGCCGAAGGAGCCGCCCACGTAGACGGTTTCGCCCAGGTAGGCGGTGGTGTAGACGGTGCCGTCGAACTGCGGGGAGACTCGCGGGCCCCGCTCGGCTCCGGCCGCGCTCGCGATGCCGCCGGTGAGCACGGCGACGGCCGCGACGGCAGCCGCCACAAAAGGGATAAGTCGCATGGACGCACGGTAACGGGATGTAATCGTGCAAATGTGAACGAATTGGGCCGCATAAGGCGTTCGGCGGCCGTCCCGAGCCGAACGGGTGACCGGGGGGTGTGCGACAGTTCCGCAGTGCGTGATGCGACGTTGAACGTGGCGGTGATCGGCCTCGGGCTGATCGGCGGGTCGGTCCTGCGGGCGCTCGCGGTGCACGGGCACCGGGTGAGCGGCTACGACGCGGACCCGGCGACCAGGGCGACCGCGCGCACGGCCGCGGCCCAGGCCCCGGCCAACGCACGCTGGCACGTGACCGGCTCGATCGCCGATGCCGTGCGCGACGCCGAGCTGGCCGTCGTCGCGGTGCCGCTGCCGGCCGTGGGGGCGGTCTTCGACGAGCTCGCGTCGCTCGGATACGTCGGCGTCGTCACCGACGTCACCTCGGTGAAGGGCCCGGTGCGGGACCTGGCCGCCGACCGCCTGCGCACCGGCGGGCAGGCGCTGGCCACGTTCATCGGCGGGCACCCGATGGCCGGCCGCGAGACGTCCGGCTTCACCGCCGCCGATCCGCGCCTGTTCAACGACTGCGCCTGGGTGCTGTGTCTGACCGAGGACGGCGCCGGCCTGCGCGACTGGGTCGACCTGGCCGCGCTCGTCACGGGCCTCGGGGCCCGGGTCGTGCCGGCCACCGCGGACGAGCACGACGCCGCCACGGCCGCGATCTCGCACGTGCCGCACCTCGTCGCGGCCGCGGTCGCCGCGCTCATCTCCAACGATCCGCTCGCCGGGACGCTCGGGGCGGGCTCCTTCCGCGACGGCACCCGCGTCGCCGCCTCCCGCCCGGAGCTCACCGCGGCGATGTGCGGGGGCAACGCGCCCGCCGTCGGCCGGACGCTCGACGCGGTGCTGGCCGACCTGGCCGCCGCCCGCGCCGCGCTGGACGGGTCCGACCCCATCGGCGCGCTGACCCCCTGGCTCACCCCCGGCCACACCGCGCGCGTGGCCTGGCCGCCGGAGCCGGGCGAGTCCGCCGACCTGCCCGCGCGCGCGGACGTGCTGCTGCGCCTGGGCCGGGTCGGCGGCTGGATCGAGTCCGTGTCAGCCGACCGCAAGACCGTCCGGGCCGTCCGCCCGGCCTGAGAACGTCCGGGCGTCGGTGACCACCGCGGTCACCAGCTCGGCCGGCGTCACGTCGAAGGCCGGGTTGAGCGCGTCGGTGCCCTCGGGCGCCGTGGACCCCGCGACCTCGGCCGCGCCCCGGTCCTCGATCTCCACGTCCGCCCCGGACGCGGTGCCCAGGTCCACCGTGGACTCCGGCGCCACGCAGATGAACGGGATGCCGGCGGCGCGGGCCCCGAGCGCGTGGGCGTACGACCCGATCTTGTTCACCACGTCCCCGTTCGCGCAGATCCGGTCCGCGCCGAGGATGACGGCGTCGACCTCGCCGCGCGCCATGAGGAACGGTCCGGCCGAGTCGACGGCGAGCCGGTGCGGCACCCCGGCGCGGCGCAGCTCCCACGTGGTGAGCCGCGCCCCTTGCAGCAACGGCCGGGTCTCGCTGGCGACCACCCCGCCGAGCCGCCCCCGCCGGTGCAGCTCGAAGACCACCGCGAGCGCGGTGCCGTCCACGACCGTGGCCAGCCCGCCCGTGTTGCAGTGGGTGAGCAGCCGCGCGCCGTCCCCGCAGAGCTTCTGCACGAGGTCGGCCCCGCGCTGCGCCATGCTCCGGGAACTGGCGATCTCCTCGTCCCGGATGCGCAGCGCCTCCGCCAGCACCGCGTCGAAGGACGGCAACAGCGCCGCCGCCCGTTGCGCGCCGCGCGCCAGGTTGACCGCCGTCGGCCGCGCCGTTCGCAGCAGGTGTACCGCCTGAGCCCGCTCCCGCTCCCCCTCGAACTGCTTCGCGGCGAGCGCGACCCCGAGCGCCCCCGCGACCCCGAGCGCCGGCGCTCCCCGCACCCGCAGCCGCTGGATCGCCTCGACGAGCGAGTCGACGGTCTCCAGCCGCAGCACGACGTGCTCGTGCGGCAGCCGGGTCTGATCCACCAGGACCACGGCCCCGTCATTCCAGTCAATTGTGAACTTCAATGCAACTGCCTTCCGTCGCCCGTTGGAATTCGTCCGAACGGAGCTTCACCGCATCGGTTTCCCTAAACCCCCGACAGCGGAGGTCGACGCGCGTACATTCGGTTTTCATGAGCTCCGCACTGGTGCTCGCGGCGGTCCCGATCGTGCTGGCCGCGGGTCTGCTCGCGTTGATGAAGGTCCCGACGAATCTCCAGCTGACCGTGACCGGCAGCGCCCTGGTCATCGAGCCGCAGGGCCTGGACCGTCTCTGGACCCGGCGCGACCGCGTCGAAGTCCCACTGACCGCCGTGGCCTCCATTCGCATCGCGCCGCGCTCCGAGGCCCCGCCGCTGCCGGAGCGCCGAAACCCCCTGCACCTGCCGGGAATCATTACAGCGGGCGCTCACGGCAGGACATTCTGGGACGTCCGGCGGGGCGACCAGCTCCTCATCATCCAATGCCACTCGAGCGCGGAGTTCGGCGCGCTGGTGCTGCAGTTCGCAAACCCTTTCGCGACACTGACCCGCACGCGAACGGTACTCGCACCGCACCCTCACCGCTCCGCCGCCTGAAAACGCATACGCTGCCGCAACATCCGGCCGTCTTCAATGGGGGCATGAACCCCAGCACAACCCTGCCCGCCCGCCCCGGCCGCACGCGCCGGGTCGCGCTCCTCGGCCTGCCGATCCTCGCCCTGGCATTGTTCGTGTTCGCCTTCCGGCGGATGCTGATGATGCCCGCGCCGGCGTGCATGACCGGGCGGTGGCACGGCTGCTTCGACACGGACAACGGCGTCGTGCTCATGACGCTGGTGCTGCTGCCGGTGGCCGGGTTGGTGGCGTGGGCGCTGGCGAGCGTCCGGCGGGCGGCCGGGATCGCGTCGGCGTGGCGGCTGTCACTGGCCGAGGTGGCCATGGTGCACGGGACGGTGCCGTGGATCTGGCTGACGATGATGCCC
This sequence comes from Dactylosporangium sp. NPDC000244, assembly GCF_040300725.1. Lineage (NCBI taxonomy): Bacteria > Bacillati > Actinomycetota > Actinomycetes > Micromonosporales > Micromonosporaceae > Dactylosporangium > Dactylosporangium sp. NPDC000244. The sequence goes on along the minus strand of NZ_JBEPEH010000029.1, from coordinate 77,017 downwards.
GGGCCCGGGGCCGGCATCGTGCCGGGGCGCCTGAGCCTGATACCGCTGCGGGACCTGGTCGAGATGGGGCCGCTCGGGATCGGCGGCAACCTGCTGGTGCTCGCGGCGTTGGGGTTCTTCGCGCCGATCCGGTTCGCGGCGCTCGCGTCGGTGCCGCGGGTCCTGGCGCTCGGGGCGGGGTGCTCGATCCTGATCGAGACGTTGCAGTACGTGCTGCAGCTGGACCGGGTGTCCTCCGTGGACGATGTGCTGCTCAACACCGCGGGCTGCGTGCTGGCCGGACTGGCCTCGCGCCGCTGGTGGCGCACGACGGACTGACCGCTCCGGGCACCGCGGAACTTTCTTCGGGGAACCGGCAACCGTCCGGGATCAAACCCGCGTCATGGTGTGCGTCCGCCCCATCGACCCCGAGGAAACCACCTCCATGGATGAGTTCGACTCGTTCGTGCGATCCCGCAGCGCCGCGCTGTTGCGTTCGGCGTATCTGCTCACCGGTGACCAGCACCTGGCCGAGGATCTCGTGCAGTCCGCCCTCGCGCGGACGCATCGGTCGTGGGGCCGGCTGCGCGACCGCGGGAACGCCGAGGCGTACACCCGCAAGGTCATGTACCACCTGCAGGTCTCCTGGTGGCGGCGCCGGGTCGCGGAGGCGATGCCCGGCGAGCTGCCCGAGCCGCGGCAGGCCGGCGACCACGCCGATCAGACCACGATTCGCATGACGCTGCGGGCGGCGCTGCTGAGGCTCTCGGTCAAGCAGCGGGCCGTGCTGGTGCTGCGCTACTTCGAGGACTGCACCGAGGCCGAGGCCGCCGACCTGCTCGGCGTGACCGTCGGCACGATCAAGTCGCAGACGTCCAAGGCGCTGGCCAAGCTGCGCGTCGTGGCGCCCGAACTCGCCGAGCTCTACCTCCTGGAAGGGGTTGCCCGATGAACGACAGCCGTCTGCGCCTCGACCTGGCGGACCTGGCCGGTGAGGTGCGCAACGTCGACCTGCACGATCGCGTGCTGCGGACCTCGCGCCGGCTCGGCGTGCGGCGGGCCATGACCGCCTCGGCCGCGGCCCTCGCCGTGCTCGCGGGAGCGGTCGGCGTCGCGTTCGCCCTCCAGCCCGACGGCACCGCCCCGACACCGATTCCCGCTGCCTCCTCCACCACGAGCGCCACAACAAGCGCCACCACCAGCCCGCCTGGAAAGGTGGAGTCCAGCGCTCCCCCGAGCGTCACCGAGACCGTGCTCAAGGGGACGCGATGGTATCTCGCGAGCACGCCGACCGAGTACGTCGTGCACGCCGTCACCGGGACCGACGACAAGGTCACGGCCCGCATCCCCGGCGACCGGAACGACGCCCACTGCGTCTCGCAGACCATCACCATCTCGCCCACCGGCAAGCGGCTGGCCTGGGTCGAGGGCAGCGACGACGTCAACGGCACGCTCAAGGTGGCCGACACCGACGGGAGCCACCAGCAGACGCTCGGCACCGGCGTGCTCTGCCTCGGCGCCGACACGCTCATCTGGAAGGGCGACGACCAGCTGGTGCTCACCAAGGGCAACCAGCAGCACCTGGTCGGCATCCCCACCAAGGCCGACACCGCGCTGCCCACGGCCGAGCAGGTCGAGTCGTACTCCCCCGACGGCTCCAAGGTGGCCAAGACGGTCGGGCAGCAGCGGGTCGCGAACGGGAAGTCGTACAAGTACACGCCGCCGGCCGCGATGGCCGATCACTACGACGGCTGGTCGGCGCGCGGGTTGTCGGCGGACGGGCGCTACGTCGCCGCGGGCTGGAAGGGCACCGACCCGAGCCGCAAGCGCGACACCTTCACGATCGTGGACACGACCACCGGCAAGTCCGTCGCCCTGCCCGGCAGCGGCGAGCAGAACTACGTGGTGTTCACGGCCGGCGGCCTGGTGCTCGCGCACCAGGCCGGCCAGACCGTGATCTTCGACGCCGGGCTGCGGCACCAGGGCGAGATCCGGGACCCCGCCGGGCTGCAGAACGCGCTGCTGCTCGGTTTCCGGCCCTGGATCCGGCCCTAGATCCGAGCCAGGGCGGCGCGCAGGGGGTCCAGGCCCAGGGAGCCCAGGTTGAGCGCGTCGCGGTGGAAGGCCCGCAGGTCGAAGGCCGAGCCCTTGCGGGCCTGGGCGTCGGCCCGGGCCCCCAGCCAGGCGCGCTCGCCGAGCTTGTAGGAGGGGGCCTGCCCGGGCCAGCCGAGATACCGGTTGAGCTCGAAGCGCAGGCTCTTCTCCTCCACGCGGCAGTGCGCCCGCAGGAACTCCCAGCCGAGCTCCGGCGTCCAGCGCTCGCCCGGCGCGAAGCCGAACGGGTTGTCGCGCGGGATCTCGAGCTCGAGGTGCATGCCGATGTCGACGATCACGCGGGTCGCGCGGAACGCCTGGCCGTCGAGCATGCCGAGCTTGTCGCCGGGGTCGGAGAGGTAGCCGAGCTCGTCCATGAGCCGCTCGGCGTAGAGGGCCCAGCCCTCGCCGTGGCCGGACGACCAGGCGAGCACGCGGCGCCAGCGGTTGAGCAGCTCGGCGCGCACGTACGTCTGGGCGATCTGCAGGTGATGCCCGGGCACGCCCTCGTGGTAGACCGTCGTCACCTCGCGCCAGGTCGAGAAGCTGTCGACGCCCTGGGGCACGGCCCACCACATGCGGCCCGGGCGGGTGAAGTCCTCGCTCGGGCCGGTGTAGTAGATGCCGCCGTCCGACGTCGGGGCGAGCATGCACTCGATCGGCCGCACCGGCTCCGGGATGTCGAAGTGGCGGCCGTTGAGCTCCTGCACCGTGGCGTCGGCGAGCTCCTGCATCCAGTCGCGGAACGCCTCCTTGCCCTGGATGACCCGGTTCGGGTCGGAGTCCAGCGCGGCGACCGCCTCGTCGATCGAGCCGCCCGGCACGATCTTGTCGGCCACCGCGCGCATCTCCGACTCGAGGCGCGCGAGCTCGTCGAAGCCCCATGCGTAGGCCTCGTCGAGGTCGACCGTCGCGCCGAGGAAGTAGCGGGAGGCCAGCTGATACCGCTCCCGGCCCGCGGCCTCCTTGGGCCGGCCGAGCGGCGCCAGCTCGCGGCGCAGGAACTCGCCGGTCTCCACGGTGGCGGCCCGCGCGGCCTCGGCGCGGGTCGCGAGCTCGCCGGCCAGCGCCGGGTTCTCGGCGCCGATGCGGGCGGCCAGGTCGGGGTAGAAGTTGTCGCCGTCGAGGTCGGCCCAGACCTCGCACTGCTTGGCGACCTCGACGATCTGCTTGGCCGGGGCGACGTTGCCGCGCTGAGCCTCGTGCATGAGCGTCTGGCGCCACTGCGCGAGGGCGCGCGGCACCTCGCCCAGCCGGGCGACGATGTTGGCGACGGCCTCCTCGCCGCTCGTCGGCATCAGATCGAACGAGCTCCGCACCCCGTGCAGGGGGCTGGAGATCACGTTGACGTCGCTGGCGAGGTCGCCGGCCTCGTAGCGCTCCAGGGCCAGCCCGAGCCGCTCCTGCATGGCCTCCTTGGCGACCCGCTCGGTCTCGTTCGCGGGCGTCTGCGCGTCCAGCGCGGTGAGCGCGGAGCGGTCGAGGTCGGCGAGCGCGGCGAAGCCGTCGGGCGACAGGTCGGTCAGCTCGTGGTCGTGGCCGGCCACGCCGACGAAGGTCGCCCCGATCGGGTCGAGGGGCGCCCACTGCTCGACATACCGGTTGGCAATGTCATCGATAGAACCCACGGGCCGACCCTACAGGCCAATTCGCAACGTGTGGCTCAGCGCCGGCGACAGTCTTTCCGGATTGGTGCAGAGTAAGGCCTATGACGAGTCCCGCCCCTGACGCGAAGCGCTGGCTGCCCGCTTTCGCCGCCGTCGCCCTGATCTGGGGCACGAGCTTCATGTTCATCAAGGACGCGCTCACGGGTCTCGCGCCGGTCTACATCGCGCTCTACCGCATCGCCCTGGGCGCCCTCGCCCTGCTGCTGTTCCTGGCGGTCCGCCGGCTGCCGCTGCCCCGCGGGGCCCGGCTGTGGGGCCATCTGTTCCTGTTTTCGGCATTTGCGGCGACGGTACCGTTCACCCTCTTCGGATACGCCGAGCAACGCGTGCCGTCGGTGCTCGCGGGCATCTGGAACGGCACCGCACCCCTCACCACCCTGCTGGTGACCCTGGTGGCGGTCCGGTCCCAGCGGCCCAGCCGGCGCCAGATCTGGGGCCTGCTGACCGGCTTCCTGGGTGTGCTCGTCGTGCTCGGCGTCTGGGAGGGCGTCGGCGGCAGCTCACTCGCCGGGCAGCTCATGCTCCTGGGCGCGGTCGTCTGCTACGGGATCGCGTTCAACTACACCCGCTGGCTGATGCAGCACTTCGACATCTCGCCGTTCCAGCTCTCGGCCGGCCAGCTGATCATGTCCACCCTGCACCTGGTCATCGCCGCCCCGATCATCGCCGGCCTGCCCCCGTCGCCGCTCTCCCTGACCCCGCGGGTCTGGCTGGGCGTGCTCGCGCTGGGCGTCTTCGGCACCGGCATCGCCTTCGGCCTGAACTACTACGTCGTGCAGACGGCGGGCGTGACCACGGGCTCGATGGTCACCTACTTCCCGCCGTTCGTGGCCGCCCTCGCCGGCGTGCTCTTCCTCGGCGAGCACCTCACCTGGCACCAGCCGGTGGGCGGCCTGATCGTGCTGCTGGGCGTGGGCATCTCCCAGGGCCTACTGGTGCGACGCCGCCCACGCCAGCAGCTCGTCCGCGGGCAGGGTGTTGAGGATGCGGTCGGCGGGGACCCCGCAGGCGATGGCCCGGGAGCACCCGTTGGCGAGCCAGTCGAGCTGCCCGGGCGCGTGCGCGTCGGTGTCGATGGTGAAGCGGCAGCCGGCCTCCAGCGCCACCCGTAGCAGCCGCTTCGGCGGGTCGAGCCGCTCGGGCCGCGAGTTGATCTCGATCGCCTTGTCGTGCTCGACCGCGGCCGCGAACACCGCCTCGGCGTCGAACCGGCTCTCGGGCCGCGTGCCCCGCCCGCCGGTGATGAGCCGCCCGGTGCAGTGCCCGAGGATGTCCATCCGCGGGTTCGCCAGGGCCGTGACCATCCGCCGCGTCATGACCTCGGGCTCGTCCTTGAGGTTGCTGTGCACCGAGGCGACCACGACATCGAGCCGGTCGAGCAGCTCGTCGGTCTGATCGAGCGACCCGTCCGCGAGGATGTCGACCTCGATCCCCGTGAGCAGCCGGAACGACATGCCGAGGTTGCGGAACCCGGCATTGACGTCCGCGACCACGTCGAGCTGCTCGGCGAGCCGCTCGGCGCTGAGCCCCCGCGCGACCGTGAGCCGGGGGGAGTGATCGGTGAGCACGAGATACTCGTGGCCGAGCTGAGCCGCGGCCATCGCCATCTCGTCGATCGGCGAGCCCCCGTCGCTCCAGTCCGAGTGCGCGTGACAGTCCCCGCGCAGCGCCATGAGCAACGCGGCGGTCTCGGCGTCGAGATCCTGCCCCGCGGTGGCCTCGAGCCGCCGGAGGTAGACGGGCTCCTCCCCGTTGAGCGACTCGGCCACGCACCGCGCGGTGACGTCGCCGATGCCCGCGATCTCGGTGAGCGTGCCCGCCCTGACCCGCGCGGCGAGCTCCCCGTCGGGCAGCTTGCCCAGCTTGGCCGCGGCCCCGCGAAAGGCCCGGACCCGGTAGGTCTTCTCGTGGGCGCGCTCGAGCAGGAACGCGATGCGCCGCAGGTCGGCAATCGGATCACGCGCTGACGGCATGCGCTCCACGCTAACCGGTGGGGCCGGCCCCACCCGGTCCTGGGCCCGGACGGATACTCCCGCCCCGCGGGGATCCCTGGCGCCGCCCGCTGTGGGTGTCGATCGCCGGCTCCCTGGGCATCGCCGCCCTCGCCCTGCTGCCCGGCAGCCCGTTCCCGCTGTGGTTCCGCATCGAGCAGGGGGTGCAGGGCCTGGTGCTGCTCGCCCTCGCGGTGGTCCTGCTCCGCCCGGCGACCCGGGCCGCCCTCCGGCCCACCCGGTGAGCCGTCCCGGACGCGGAAGAGCCCGGCGCCGAGGGGGCCGGGCTCTTCGCGTGCGGTGGGTCAGTTCGCGTTGGCGATGCTCAGCGCCGGCGCCGTCAGCACGTTGGACCGGACGAACACGAGCTCGATGTCGCAGGCCGTGTAGAAGCCGGGCAGCGGGATCGGCGGCGGAGGGGAGGACGGGGTGAAGGTCATCGGGAGCAGTCCCAGCACGTTGGCGGTGAACCTCGTGGTGTAGAACTTCACGTCGCCCTCGACCGTCAGCTTCGAGCTCGTCGTGATCAGCTTCTTCGGGCCGCCCGGGGTGTCGAGCTCGAACGGCGTCGAAACCGAGTTCTTCATGCTGAAGGCGAGCACCGTCACCGTGCTGCCGTCCCTGCGCGGAAGGTCGACCACGCCGTCGTAGGTCAGCGAGTCCATCGTCATCACGTCCGCCTTCAGGATCGAGGGCTGGGCGGCGACGAAGGGCTGACCGGCGGCCAGCTGGGCCTTCTTGTTGTTCGGCGTCGGGGACGCGCTCGCCGAGGCGCACGGCTGGGTCGACGTCGAAGGCTTGGCGGGCGCCTTGGTGGTGGCCGCGGGCGGAGGCGGCACGCTGGCCTCGGGCGCCTGCGAGGCCTCCGCGGTCGCCTGCTCCTCCTCCTTCTTGTCGCCGCCGGTGAACAGGTCGCCCAGCCAGCCCAGCAGGCCCTTCTTCTCCTCCGTCGGCGTGGGCGAAGGGGTCGGGCTGGCGGAGGGTGCGGGGGCGGCCGACTGGGAGCCGGTGGAGGAGGGCTTCGTCTCGGCCGAGGCCGACGACGACGGGCAGGCGGCCGGGGCGGCGAACGCGGAGCCGCCCCGGTTGACCGTGCCCACGAGGGCCACCGCGACCGCCACGGCCATCAGGAGCGGGCCCAGGTAACGCCGCTTGGGCAGGTCACCTGGGCCGTCCGATGGGGGGAGCTGCTCATCGGCGCTGCCCGCACCGCCCCCTTCGTACCGGTCGTGCAGGGGGCTGAATCGGGCGGTCGGGATCTCGTCGCGCAGCACGCCGGACGGCGGCCGGGCATAGGTGTCGTCCGGCTGCTCGGCCAGGATGTCCTCGAGGGGTGCGTCCTCGTAGGGCGACTCGACCGGGGGTGCCGGCTCGATCGCCGTTGCCGGCTCGGCCGCGGGCGCGGCCGACGGGCCCCAGGCGACCGCCAGGCCGCCGCCGACCAGGCCCAGCACGGTGCCGAGGAAGAAGCCGCCCAGGTTGAGGCCGATCAGCGAGTACAGCGCCGTGACCGTGCCCAGGATCCCGTAGAACAGGCGCTGCTGCGGGCTGAACCAGGTCAGCGCCCCGCAGAGGAGCATGATCAGCGGGATCACGTACGACAGGAAGCCGGTCGGTCCGAAGTGGACCTCCAACGCCAGCTTGAGGTTTCCGCTGACGAAGAGCTCCACGCCCGACAGCAACAGGAACAGCCCGCCCCAGAACGGCCGCTGGGCACGCCAGCCGGCCGAAGCGTGCGAGGGGGTCACTCGGTCCTCCAAAACAAACAGGGAGCCCGCGGGGCATCACCCCGCGGGCCCTGGTGGAGCTGCTAGAAGCACTCTTCGGCGTTGGCGCCCGTCGAGATGCCGAGGTCGAGGCCGGTCAGCTTGAACGTGCCGGCGGTGGTCGACCAGGCGACCTGCTTGAGGTTGGTGATGACGACGCCGTCGGCCTGCTGGGCGAAGCCGCCCTGGAGGCCCTTGGCGTTCGCGCCGCCCTTGGTGAGGTCGGAGGCGTCGATGCCGATCTGGATGTTGTCGAACGTGGCGTCACCCTTCAGCGACGTCAGGTCGATCAGCAGGTCGGTGGCCTCGGCCGGGTTGTTGGCGTCCTTGCCCGCGTGGATGACCATGGTCACCGGGAGGCCGGGCACCTTCACCGACTGGCAGAGGTTGTAGAGCTTGGCCTTCGCGATGCCGGAGACGGCGACCGGGTGGTTCTTCGGGTCGGCCGGGTTCGACGGGTTGCCGCCCTTCTCCGTGGCCATGCCGCCGTACTGCACGAAGCCGGTCCCCTCGAGCCGGTCGGCGGAGACCTTGAACTGACTGCCGGACACGTTGAACGACGCGGCGATGGCGCCGGTCGCCTGGCCGACCACGATGGCGCCGGCGATGAAGCTGGCCGGCACGACGACGGTCGCGAACCGCTTCCATCGCGTGCGGCCCGTCGCCGCGCTGCCCTGAGCTACGGACACGTAGGGCTCCTCTTGTCGCGGGGTGCTGGTGGTGCGGCGCTCCTGCTGTGCGGGCGCACGCATCGCGCCTTTCGGGGCCGGTCTCTGGACGCTGCCGGGCGGGGGTCCAGGGGCCGGGGTCGGGGCGTGCGGACGATGTTGCCGGGTACCTCGCGCGGGTACAAGGGCGCTCGTTACCGGCGGGTAACCCAGAAATCCATAAATTCGTACGCTCCGTAGTCGGTTACGGGCGCGTTTCCGCGGAACGGCGCGCGGCCTACGCCATCAAATCGGACAGAAGTCCACTGTGATCGCTACCACACGTGACCAATCCTGGTGACTGTCACGGTTTCATAACGACAAACCCGCGAGGTTCTTTTTTCAGAAGGTGCATCGAAATTGAGCATTGCCAGCGAGCTCGATCGATGGTTAGTTAGCACCCATAACGAACCCGTGTGACGCAAAGGGTCGGCGCCCCCGTCAGCGGCTCACAAGTGCGCAAGCGCGGTCGGCGCGCGTCTTGCCTGGCTGAATCCCACAGCTCAGGAAGGACACCCCCGCACATGGCACCATCCCCGCGCCACTGGCGGCGGCTGCTCACCGCGGCGTCGCTCGCCCTCGGCGGATCCGTGGTGGCCGCCGTGGCCGATGCCCCGGCCGCCGCCGCGATCCCCATCCCCGCCTCCGACTACCAGCACGTCCAGCTCGCCCTCGGCGCCGCCGAGCTCGGCGAGGCGATGTCCCTGGCGGTGCTGCCCGACCGCTCGGTCGTCCACACCGCCCGCGACGGCACGGTCCGCGTCACCGACGCCGCGGGCAACACCAAGGTCGCCGGCAAGCTCACCGTCTACACCCACGACGAGGAGGGCCTGCAGGGCGTCGCCGCGGACCCGGGCTTCGCCTCGAACCGGTGGATCTGGCTGTACTACTCCCCGGCCCTGTCGACCCCCTCCGGCGACGCGCCCGCCACCGGTACCGCCGCCGACTTCAACGCGTGGAAGGGCCACCTGAACCTGTCCCGGTTCACGCTCAGGGCCGACAACACGCTGGACCTCGCGAGCGAGAAGGTCGTGCTCACCGTCGACAACGACCGCGGCCTGTGCTGCCACGTCGGCGGGGACATCGACTTCGACGCGCAGGGGAACCTCTACCTCACCACCGGCGACGACACCAACCCGTTCGAGTCCGGCTCCTACGCCCCCATCGACGAGCGGACCAACCGCAACCCGCAGTACGACGCCCAGCGCTCCTCCGCCAACTCGAACGACCTGCGCGGCAAGCTGCTGCGCATCCACCCGAACGCCGACGGGACCTACGCGATCCCGTCCGGCAACATGTTCGCGCCGGGCACCGCCAGGACCCGGCCCGAGATCTACGCGATGGGCTTCCGCAACCCGTTCCGGATGAGCGTGGACAAGCCGACCGGGGTCGTCTACCTCGGCGACTACGGACCCGACGCGGGCACGAGCGACCCGAACCGGGGCCCCGGCGGGCAGGTCGAGTTCGACCGCGTCACCGGACCCGGCTTCTACGGCTGGCCCTACTGCACCGGCACCAACACCACCGCGGAGACCTACAACGAGTGGGACTTCGCGGCGAACGTGACGGGCCCGAAGTACAACTGCGGCGGCGCCACCAACAACTCCTTCCGCAACACGGGCCTGGCCACCCTCCCCGCGGCCAAGCCCAGCTGGATCCGGTACGGCGGCGACGCCGGCACCCCGCCCGAGTTCGGCACGAGCGGGTCGGAGTCGCCGATGGGCGGCCCCGTCTACCGCTACAACGCCGGGCTCAACTCCGCCGTCAAGTTCCCGCCGAGCCTCGACGGGATGTTCTTCGCCGGGGAGTACGGCCGCAAATGGATCAAGCCGGTGAAGGTCGGCGCGGACGGCTCGCCCGGCGAGATCTCCACCTTCCCGTGGGCCGGCACGCAGGTCATGGACATGGCGTTCGGCCCGGACGGCGCGCTCTACGTGCTCGACTACGGCACCGGGTCGGGCAACCAGGCGCTGTACCGCGTCGAGTACGTCGGCGGCGCCAACCGCGCCCCGATCGCGAAGATCACCGTGGACCGGACCTCCGGGCCGAGCCCGCTCACGGTGGCCTTCTCCTCGGCCGGCTCGTCCGACCCCGAGGGCGGGGCGCTCACCTACGCGTGGGACTTCGACGGCAACGGCACGACGGACTCCACGGCGGCCAACCCGACCTTCACGTACACCACGAACGGCACGAAGACGCCGACGCTCACGGTGCGGGACCCGCAGGGCCTGACCGGCACCGCGAGCACCGTCGTCACGGTGGGCAACACCGCCCCGACCGTGAAGCTGAACCTGCCGGGCAACGGGCAGCTGTTCGCCTTCGGTGACACGGTGCCGTTCTCGGTGACGGTGACCGACCCCGAGGACGGCGCGATCGACTGCTCGAAGGTGACGGTGACCTACCTCCTCGGCCACGACAGCCACTCCCACCAGATCACCTCGGGGACCGGCTGCACCGGCTCGATCGCGGTGCCGGTGGACGGCGAGCACGACGCGGCGGCCAACGTCTACGGGGTCTTCGACGCCTCCTACACCGACAAGGGCGGCCTGACCGGGCACGGCGTCGCGACGCTGCAGCCGCGGCACCGCCAGGGCGAGCACTTCGGCGCCCAGTCGGGGGTGCAGCTCGCGAGCCACGCCGCGGCCGAGGGCGGCGCGACGGCCGGATTCATCGAAAACGGCGACTGGGTCTCATTCCAGCCCTACCTGCTGGCGGGCGTCACCCAGTTCACCGCGCGCGTGTCGTCGGCCGGCGCCGGCGGGACCATCGAGGTGCGGGCCGGCTCGGCGACGGGCACGCTGCTCGGCACGGCCACGGTGGCCCCGACGGGCGGCTGGGAGACGTTCGCCAACGTGACCGCGGCGATCTCGGGCGCGCCGAGCACCGCGACGACGCTGTACCTCGTGTTCAAGGGCGGCGCCGGATACCTGTTCGATCTCGACGCGTTCACGTTCGGCAGCTCCGGTACCGCCTTCAAGTCGGTGGCCAACAACCTCTACGTATCCGCACAGAACACCACAAAGCCCCTCATCGCCAACGCCGCCACCCCACAGCTGTTCGACCTGGTCGACCTGGGCGGCGGCAAGGTGGCGCTGAAGGCCCGCTCGACCGGGCTCTACGTGTGCGCGGAGAACAGCGGGGCCGAGCCGTTGCTGGCCAACCGCGCGAGCGTGGGCAGCTGGGAGACGTTCACGCTGGTGCGCAACGCCGACGGGACGGTGAGCCTGCTGGCCCAGGCCAACGCCAAGTACGTCACCGCCGAGAACGCGGGCGCGCAGCCGCTGATCGCCAATCGGACGGCCATCGGACCGTGGGAGAAATTCACGCTCGTCCAGTAGTACGTGCAACTGTATGTTGACACTTCTCGTTGGAATATGAGTGGATGTGTTGGTCCGTGAGGGTCTATGAGAGCCCTCACGGACCGGCTACGGCCGCCACCGTTGCCTCGAGGAGTGTTCCCATGAAGCTCTCCAGACGGGTCGCGCTCGCGCTCGCCCCGCTCGTCGCCACCGCGGGCCTGCTGGTCGCGTCCGCGCAGCCGGCCAGCGCCTGGACCCCCAAGACCCCGCCCATGACGACGCCGTGGACCAACTCGGTGTCGACGACCAACCCGCTGCCCGACTACCCGCGGCCGCAGATGACCCGGGCGAACTGGCAGAACCTGAACGGCATCTGGGACTTCGCCGTCACCGGCAGCGGGCAGACGACCCCGCCGGGCACGTTCGGCGAGCAGATCCGGGTCCCGTTCCCGGTCGAGTCGGCACTGTCCGGCATCCAGCGCAAGATCACCGAGAACGACCGGATGTGGTACCGCCGCACCTTCACCGTCCCCGCGGGCTGGTCCGGCCAGCGGGTCCAGCTCAACTTCGGCGCCGTGGACTTCCAGACCACGGTCTGGGTCAACGGCACCCAGGCGGGCGCGGTGCACAGCGGCGGCTACGACGCCTTCACCTACGACATCACCCCGCTGCTCAACGGCGGGACGAACACGATCGTCGTCGGGGTGTACGACCCCACCGACGCGGGCAGCCAGGCCGTCGGCAAGCAGCGGCGCAACGACGTCCTGCCGCACGCGGGCGGCGGCATCTTCTACACCGGCGCCTCGGGCATCTGGCAGACCGTGTGGCTGGAGCCCACGCCGACGGCCCGCATCACCCGGGTCGACCTGGTGCCGAACCTGAGCAACAATACGCTCTCGGTGACCGCGCTCGGCGCGGGCCTGTCCGGGCAGACGGTGACCGCCACCGTGTCGTCGGGCGGCACGACGGTCGGCACCGCGAACGGCAGCGCCGGCGCGGCGTTCAGCGTCCCGGTCCCGAACGCGCACCGGTGGACCCCGAACGACCCGTTCCTGTACGACGTGAAGGTCGAGCTCAAGAGCGGCGCGACGGTCGTCGACTCGGTCGGCAGCTACGCGGGCATGCGCTCGATCTCGATCGGGAACGTCAACGGCAAGCTGCGCATCCTGCTCAACGGCCAGTTCGTCTTCCAGAGCGGCACCCTCGACCAGGGCTACTGGCCGGACGGCATCTACACCGCCCCGACCGACGCCGCGCTGCGCTCGGACCTGCAGGCGCACAAGGACCTGGGCTTCAACATGGTCCGCAAGCACATCAAGGTGGAGCCGCAGCGCTGGTTCTACGCCGCCGACCAGCTCGGCCTGCTCGTGTGGCAGGACATGCCCGCCATGCCGACCGGCAAGAACCCGGACACGGCGGCGCGCACCCAGTGGGAGGCCGAGTACCACCGCATCATCGACCAGCACCGCAGCTCCCCCTCGCTGGTCATGTGGGTCGACGAGAACGAGGGGTGGGGGCAGTACGACCAGGCTCGCATCGCCAACGACGTCAAGGCCTACGACCCGTCGCGCCTGGTCGACAACATGAGCGGCATCAACTGCTGCGGCTCGGTCGACGGCGGCAACGGTGACGTGCTCGACAACCACATCTACGTCGGCCCGGGCGCGACCCGCCCGTCCGGCACCCGTGCCGCGGTCCTCGGCGAGTTCGGCGGCCTGGGCCTGCGGGTCTCGGGCCACGAGTGGTCGCCCGGCAACGGCTTCTCCTACGAGGACCAGCCCAGCGCGGCCCGGCTCAACGACCGGCTCAACGGGCTCTACGAGCAGATCCGCACCGGCGGCATGCCGCAGGGGCTCTCCGCCTCCGTCTACACCGAGATCACCGACGTGGAGAACGAGAGCAACGGCCTGCTCACCTACGACCGGCAGGTGGTGAAGGTGGACGCGGCCCGGCTGCGGGCCAGCAACCAGGCGCTCATCAACGCCTCGTCCAGCCCCGTCGGCTCGGCCACGCTGCAGACGGGCGTCTACAAGTCACTGCGCGCGACGACGGCCTGCTGCACGAACCGGTACGTACGGCACCGCGACAGCCTCGGCTACACCGACGTGGTCGACGCCAACAGCACGGCGCTGCTCAAGCAGGACGCGACCTGGCGCGTGGTGCCCGGCCTCGCGGACTCGTCGTGCTACTCGTTCGAGTCGCGCAACTACCCGGGGCAGTACCTGCGGCACCAGGCGTTCCGGGTGCGCAAGGACGCCAACGACAACTCGGCGCTGTTCAAGGCCGACGCGACGTTCTGCGCGCAGCAGGGCAACGGGGGCGTCCGGCTGACGGCCTGGAACTTCCCGGGGCAGTACCTGCGGCACTACAACGCGGAGCTGTGGCTGGCCACGCCGGGCGGGCCGAGCCCGTACGACGGGGCGGGGCTGTTCGTCGAGGACACCACGTGGTCGATCGACGCGCCCTGGGCACCGTGAACGTGGTTTGAGGACGGCCGGCTCTGTCGGAGCCGGCCGTTTTCGCACCACGGACGTCGGGATTTCTGGCGGGAGCGACGGTCAGCCAGTCACGCGGACCCGAGCAAAACTCTTCTGCACCCTGATGCATCCCTCCTCGAACGAAGGGCGGCCGCGCACGCGCCGATCTACGGCGTATCGCGGTCACGATCCCCCGTTAGGAGCACGGATGCGCCTTCTCACCTCGGCCCTGGGCCTCGCGCTGGCGGCGGGCGGCTCGCTCTTCGCCGCCGCGTCGCCCGCGCTGGCCGACACGACCGCGCTGCCCCATACCGTCGGCGGCTTCGCGGCGCCCACGACCCGGGTCAACGCAAGCGTCCCCGCCTTCCGCGCGCAGGACGCGCTGCCGGACAGCGCCTCCCTCGTCGCCAACCTTCCCCCCGTCGGCGACCAGGGCCAGATCTCCTCGTGCGTCGCGTGGACGATCGCCCACTCGATCATGGGGTACTACGCCAACCGCGACGGCGGCACGGGCGCCCCCTACGCCCCGCTGTACCTCTACATGCGCTCGGTCACCAAGGGCGGCGCCCCCAACGCCGGCCTCAACCCCGACAAGGCCCTCCAGGAGGCGGCCACGTACGGCGTCGACACCCAGGACGACTACGTCCAGGGCGTCTACGGCTACCAGACGGCCCCGACCGCGGCCGAGATCGCCAACGCGGCCAACTACAAGCTCTCCGGCTGGAACGCACTGTGGGTTGGTGACAAGCAGGGCGACAAGGCCAAGACCGCGATCAAGACGGCCATCGCCGCGGGCTCGCCGGTCGCGATCGGCATGCCGGTCTTCAAGGACTTCATGTACCTCCGGGGCAACTCCCTCTACAACACGCTCACCGGCACCAGCCTCGGCGGGCACATGATCACGGCGTACGCGTACGACGCCGACGGCGTGTGGATCCGCAACCAGTGGGGCACCAGCTGGGGCGCGAGTGGCGACGCACACCTCTCGTGGTCGTTCGTCACCACCGACGTGCAGGCGGCGTACACCGTCAGCGGCCTGCGCTCCCCGGAGAAGGCGGTCGTCCCGGCCCCGGCGGTCACCTCGCTGTCCGTGGTCCGCGGCCCGGTCGCCGGCGGCACCAAGGTCGTCGTCAGCGGCGCCAACCTCGCGGCCGCGACCGCGGTGAAGTTCGGCGGCGTCGACGCGGCCTTCACCAAGGCCGAGGCGAACGGCATCACCACGCTCGTCGCGACCACCCCGGCGCACGCCAAGGGCAGCGTGACCGTGACCGTGACCAACCCGACCGGCACCAGCGCGCTCAACGCCCTGGCGAAGTACACGTACCTCCCGCCGGCCCCGGCCGTCACCAAGCTCTCGGCGACCTCGGCCTCGACCGTGGGCGGCGACGTCATCACCGTCACCGGCACGGACCTCTCCGAGGCCACCGGGGTCAAGCTCGGCACCGCCGCGGTCGCCGGCTTCAAGGTCACCGCGCCGACCACGCTGACGTTCCCGGTCCCGGCCGGGCTCGCGGCGGGCGGCTACGACGTCACCGTCACCACGCCCTACGGCGTCAGCACGGTCGTCCCGGCCGCCCGGCTCACGCTGGTCGCCCCGCCGGCCCCGACCGTGGCCGCGCTGAGCACCAGCACCGGCCCGACCTACGCGACCACGCCCGTCACGATCACCGGCACCGGCTTCGGCTCGCTCAAGTCCGTCACCGCGGGCGGGGTGAACCTCGCCTTCACCAAGGTCTCGGACGCCCAGATCAAGGTGACGATGCCGATCCACGCGGCCGGCAAGGTCACCCTGAAGCTCACCAACGCGGGCGGCAGCTACGAGGCGACGGCCCTGCCGTTCACCTACGTGGCCCCGGCCGCGCCGTCGGTCGCCTCGCTCCTGCCGAACTCGGGCGGCACCAAGGTCTCGACCGCCGTCACGCTCACCGGCGCCAACCTCGGCGGCGCGACCAAGGTGACCGTCAACGGCGCCACGGTCGGCTTCACCAAGGTCTCCGACACCCAGCTGCGCATCGTCCTGCCGCCGCACGCGGCCGGCGCGACGACCGTGCAGGTGACGACGCCGGGTGGCACCAGCGCCGCCGCGCCGGGCGCGACCTTCACCTACAAGGTCTGATCCCCGCTCCCCGGCCCCATCCCCCGATTTGGGGGATGGGGCCGGTTTCCGTGCATCCCCCGAATGGGGCAACGGCGTCATACCAATGGCGGTTAGCCTGTGCCCTACTTCGATGAGCCGGGGGTTGCCGGATGCGAGGGTTTCTACCTGTACTAGCGGTGGTCGGCCTGTTGGCCGGGTGCACCGCGTCCGGGGCGAGCGTGTCGCCGCCCCCGGGCCTGGCCGATCGCGGCACCGCGGTGACCACCGCGAAGCCCACCCGCCAGGACCTCACGAACAAGGTGAGCCTCGGGGGGAAGGTCGCGCTCAACCCGACCTTCGGGCTCGTCGCGCCGATCGACGGCGAGGTGCGGTTCCTCGACGTGAAGGCGTCGACCGGCACGCCCACCAAGCCGACCAAGGTGGCCAACATCTGGGCCGGCGGGAAGGCGACCGCGGTCGAGGTCCCGGCCGGCGCGGTGTTCGCCGGACGGCTCGTCGACGACCGGGTCAAGGTGACGGCGGGCATGCCGATCGTCTCGGCGCGCCAGGCCGGCTACGGGATCGTCGCCGACATCGACGGCGCCCAGGCCTACCAGGTGACGGACTCGCTGCAGTCCGTCACCGCGCAGATCAAGAGCGGTCCCGGCCCGTTCCCGTGCACCGTGCTCGGCACGCTCGCCGCGCTGCCGGGCGGGACGATCCCCGAGCCCAAGGCGCCCGCGGCCAACACGAACCCGAGCGCGGCCCCCGTCGTCCAGCCCACCCAGGGGCAGACGCAGGAGCCGTCGGAGGCGACCGGGATGCGGCTGGTGTGCACCGGCCCGGCCGACGCGAAGCTCATCAACGGCGCGGCCGCCACCGTGGAGATCGTCACCGCGAAGGCGTCCGGCGTGCTGGTGCTGCCGGTGGAGGCGGTCGCCGGGTCGCAGGGCAAGGGCAAGGTCGAGGTGGTCAAGGCCGACCAGTCGCGCGAGATCCGCGAGGTGACGCTCGGGCTCACGGACGGCAAGGTCATCGAGATCAAGACCGGGATCACCGAGGACGAGACCGTCGCGATTCCCGGCCCGAGCATCCCCGACGCCAAGAGCGGCGGCCAGGGGGCCGGGAAGTGATCATCGAGCTCTCCGGCATCACCAAGACGCTCAAGGGCCAGTCGCAGCCGCGCACCATCCTCGACGGGGTCGATCTCACCGTGGACGAGGGCGAGAGCGTGGCGATCCTCGGGCGCTCGGGCTCGGGCAAGAGCACGCTGCTGAGCCTCATCGGGCTCTTCGACCGGCCCGACTCGGGCAGCTACCTGATGGGCGGCCGCGACCTGGCCCGCATCTCCGAGCGCCGGGCGGCCGCGCTGCGCAGCGCCGAGTTCGGCTTCGTGTTCCAGCGCTTCTTCCTGCTCAAGCACCTCACCGCGGCGCAGAACGTGGCCATGGCGCTGGTGAACGGCCAGGGCTGGCTGCCGCGGCGCAAGCGGCGCGCCCGCACCATGGAGGCGCTCGAGCTGGTCGGGATCGCGCACCTGGCCAAGAACCGGCCCGCGCGCCTCTCCGGCGGCGAGCAGCAGCGGGTCGCGATCGCGCGGGCACTGGTCCGCCGGCCGCGGCTGCTCCTGGCCGACGAGCCCACGGGCGCGCTGGACACCGAGACCGGCAACCTCGTGATCGAGGTGATGCGCGCGGCCACCGACCGCGGCTGCGGGCTGATCCTGGTCACCCACGACCAGGCCCACGCGGCGAAGATGCAGCGGGTCCTGCGCCTGTCCGACGGCGTGCTCGGGGCCGTCGCATGATGCGGCTCTCGGGGCGGTTCCGGTCCGCGCTCATCATCGGGTTCCAGGGCATCCGGGCGCGCAAGATGCGCACGTTCCTGTCGATGATCTCGCTCTTCCTCGGGGTGCTCGCGGTCGTCACGGTGCAGGCGGGGGCGGAGACCGTGCGCACCCTGCAGCTCGCCGACGTGGAGCTGCAGCAGGGCCGGGACGGCACCCGGGTCATGTACGTCCAGCCGTTCGGCGACGCCACGAGGGTCACCAAGGAGACGATCGCGGGCCGCCCCGGCGCCGCGGCGAGCTACGGCCTGCAGGCCATCATCGGCGAGCCCCGGGTCCGCCCGATCAACCCGGGCGCGATGCCGTTCGAGCACCTGGACCAGATGGGCGGCGGCGAGGTGTACGGCCCGGAGACCAGGTTCGAGATGCAGTGCGACGAGGCGGGCAACTGCCGCCCGGTCCCCGTGAACGCCTCGGCCCCCCTGCCGAAGGGCGCCGCGATCGAGGTGCAGCTCTTCGCGCTGGTCAACGACGTCCGCCAGTTCCGCCCCTTCCGCCCGGTGACGGGGACGTTCCTCGACTTCTCGGGCGAGCCCTCCTACTCGCCCCGCCTCGTGATCAACAAGGCGGCCGCGGTCGGCTTCGCGAAGTACACGATCCCGGCGGAGATGCGCCTCGACGGCGCCACCGCCAACCCGACCCCGCGCATCATCGGCGTGATCGACGACGGCAGCCCCCAGCCGACCGCGTACGCGCGGGCCGACGAGATCGACAACTGGCTGCCCGCCGCCACGTCCGCCGCCGCCTCGCCCGCCGCCGCGGACTCCAAGGCCGCGATGATGGTGTCGGGCCCGGGGCTGGAGGTGAGCTTCGCGCCCGGCAACGGCGAGCTGGAGGCGCTGCTGACCCGCAAGCTGATCGCCGCCGGCGTGCCCCGCGAGTCCCTCAGCGTCAGCGAGCGCAACGCCCGCAAGGACTTCGAGCAGGAGCTGGCCATCCTCAACGCCATCTTCCTGGGCATGGCGGGCCTGGTGCTGCTGATCGGCGTGGCCGGCATCCTGAACGTGGGCCTGGCGACGGTGGGCGAGCGGGTGGAGGAGTTCGCGCTGCGCCGAGCGGTCGGCACGCCGCGCATCCTCCTGGCCGGCATCGTCCTGGCCGAGACGCTCCTGACCGGGTTGCTGACGGCGGGCGCGGCGATCGGCACGGCCGCGGCGGGCGTCAGCGTGGCCACGCAGGTCCTGGGCGACCGGATCCCTCAGCTGCGGGACGTCTCCTTCCCCTGGCAGGCCGGGGTGGCGGGCGTGATCGCGGGCCTGATCGCCGGCATCCTGGGCGGCTCGATCCCGGCCCTGCGAGCGGCCCGAATCCCCATCGCGACGGTGATGCGCGCCTAGTCCTAAGCCGGATCTTCACCGGCGTCGTAGCGCTCCTGGGCGAGGCTGATCCGCGGCATCTCGGCCTCGACCAACTCGATGAGCTCGGTGAGCTTGGCGGCGATCCTCGTCCCGGAGTCGGTCAGGCTGTACTCGACCCGGGGCGGGATCGCGCTGTGCACCTCCCGCACCACCAGCCCGTCGCGCACCAGCGCGTGCAGGGTCTGCGACAGCATCTTCTCGCTCACCCCGTCGACCCGCCGGCGCAGCTCGTTGAAGCGGTGGGTGCCCTCGTGCAGCGCGGCGAGGGTCAGGATTCCCCAGCGGCCGGCGACGGTCTCCATGACGGGTCGCGACGTGCAGTTGCGCGCGAAGACGTCGAACACCAAGGGGTCGAGGGACATGTCACTACGATAACCGAGCGGGTTGCACTTTCTAAAAGTTAGTGCCTACGATTTGGAAATGACCATCACCGTAACCGGCGCGACCGGGCACCTGGGACAGCTGATCCTGAGCGAGCTGAAGGGGTACGACGTCCGGGCCGTCGCCCGCCGCCCGGAGGCGATCGAGGGTGTCGAGGCCCGCCTCGGCGACTACGACCGCCCGGAGACCCTGGCGAGCGCGTTCGCCGGCACCGACACGCTCGTCTTCATCTCCGCGAGCGAGGTCGGCCGGCGCGAGCCCCAGCACCGCGCCATCATCGAGGCGGCCGTCGAGGCGAAGGTCGGGCGGATCGTCTACACGAGCATCACGCTCGCCGACACCAGCCCGATCCCGATCGCGCCCGAGCACAAGACGACGGAGGCGCTCCTCGAGGCCACCGGCATCCCGTACACGTTCCTGCGCAACAACTGGTACTACGAGAACTACACCGGCAACCTGGCCGGCACCGTCGAGCACGGCGTGGTCCTCGGCTCCGCGGGCAACGGCCGCATCGCCGCCGCGACCAGGGCCGACTACGCCGCGGCGGCCGCCGTGGTCGCGCGCACCGACGGTCACGAGAACAAGATCTACGAGCTCGGCGGCGACCAGGCGTTCACGATGAGCGAATACGCCGAGGCGGTCGCGCAGCGCTTCGGCAAGCCCGTCGCGTACCACGACCTGCCCGTCGCCGAGTACGCCAAGGCGCTCGAGGGCTTCGGCTTGCCGAGCGCGTTCGCCAACGTGCTCGCGCACTCGGACGCGGCCATCGCGAAGGGCGCGCTCGACGTGGTGACCGGCGAGCTCAGCCGGCTCATCGGCCGGCCCACGACCACGCTGGCCGAGTTCCTGCGGCAGCTGTAAGACGAACTACCGCGGCGCCTCGATGAGATCGGCGACGCGCACGAGCGGCCCGAACCGGGCGGGTATCCCGTCCGGTTCGCCCAGCCGCCCGCTCTGCACGACCATGAGCTCGTCGCCGGACAGGCTCCAGTCCGGCAGCCACCCCGACAGTTGCTCGGCGACCAGGTCCCGGCCGAACAGGTCCCGCACCATCTCGGGCCGGTCCGCCGAGATCCGGAACGCGCTGTCGAACGGCTCGTAGCCGAGCGCCGTCGAACGGTCCCCGAACAGCGACCGCCCGAACCGGGACATCGCCCCGCGCCGGTGCACCGAGACCGCCGGCCACGATCCCCGCACGCGTACCACCCAGACCACGAAGTGATGCGTCTGGCTGCTGGTCGACGTCGTCCCGTCGGCGCCCGAGGTCGTGCTCGTCGTGGTGTACGAGTACTCGCCCACCGAGACCGGCCGTCCCCCGACCGTGCCGCTGAGCGCCAGCGAGACGCCGCGCGGGTTGCGCCCCGGCAGCCGGCGCCACCAGTCCGCCGGCGGCCGCGGCACATACTGCCAGCGGTTGCGCACGGCCCAGACCTCGAGCAGCTCGCGCCGCTGCCGCTCCCGCCGCCGTGAGACGACGACCGCGACGACCATCAGCGTGAACGCCAGCGCGACGCACACGCCTCCGGCGACGATCACGGACGCGTCCATGTCTTCACGCTAGGTGCACCCGGCAAGGGGCCGGGCCCCCGACGACCGTGCGGTCATCGAGGGCCCGGCGCGCCGCCCCGGTACGGCCTAGACCGGAGCGGCGAGCAGAGCGGCCAACGCGTCGGCCGTCGCGGGATGCTCGGACAGCAGCGCCAGCGGCCCGTCGCCACCGGCGGCCGCCGCCGCGACGGGCTGCCAGGTAACCGGTAGCCCGAGGGCCGAGGCCAGCGCGTCCGCCGTGGCCGGGTGCGCGGCCAGGAACCCCGCGACCGGCCCGGTCGCGGGGACCGCGGCCGCCACCGGGGCCGGGCCCCGCACGGCCCGCCACGGCGGCACGAACGCGTCCACCGCCGCGAGACCGGCCGGGAACGTCCGCCCCGCCTCGCGGATGAGCACCGGCACCAGCTCGCCCGCCTGGTCGCGCAGCGTGGTGATGAGCGTCGGCAGCCACGGCAGCAGCACCGGGTCGGGCAGCTTCGCGAACGCGTTCGACATGAACTCGACCACGAACGGCGTCAGCTTCGGCGCCGGGTCCAGCGCCTGGATGAAGCCGCTCAGGTATTGCGGCACCGACGGCACCACCAGCGGGTTGGCCAGCAGCTCGGCCACGCGCGCCCGCAGGTCGGCCAGCGGCAGCAGGCCCAGCTGGTGGTGGGCCGACCACAGCAGCGCCACCTTCGCCGGGCTCTCCGGGTGCGACTGCCGCACGGCGATCTCCAGCTGCGCCCGGTCGCACCCGAGCGCCAGGGCCAGGCTCTCCATGGTGAACAGGAACCCGAGCATCGCCGCGACCTGCCGGACCCCGGTCTCGTCGTCGACGAACGCGGTCGGCAGGAGGGTGCAGTAGTGCGCGTAGCCCGCGGTGACGAACGACTCCGCCCAGGCCGGCAGCGCCGGCTCGGTCGAGCGGTAGTGGGCCAGCAGCCGCCGGATGCGCTTGAGCACCTCCGGGGCCTCGTCCACGGTGCGCTCGGCGGCGAGCAGCTCCACCGCCCGGGCGCCGAGCTCGTCGGTGAAGCGGCGGCTGCCGAGGAACAGGATCGAGTCCTCGACGGCCCGCAGCGCCACCGCCGCCGTGGCGTCGGGCGCCCACACCGACCGGCGCAGCCGCTGCTCGACCACCTGCTCGACGGTCACGCCCTCGTAGCCCAGCTCGATGATGTACCGCTGGTGCTTGCCGATCGCGAGGTCCCAGCTCTCCTGGATCGACTTCTCGCCGAGGCGCCGGGTGCCCATGATCGGCCGCACGGCACCCTCCGGGAGGAGATACCGCAGCATCCACAACAGATGCGACGCGGGCCCGAGCTCGGGCCGCCCGGCCAGGTCGAGCAGTGCCCGCTGGACCGTCGAGCGGGTCAGGTCCAGCCCGATCGGGGCGAGCCGGTCGTAGACGTCCTGGGCCAGCGGCGGCAGCGCCTCGTAGCCGACCTGCCCGACCCGGTCGCCGCCGAGCAGGATCTCGCAGAGCCGCCGCACGTCGCGCCGCCCGGGCACCACGTCCTTCTCGATGCACGTGATCGCGGCGTCCTGGAAGTCGTACGGCGTCGGCCGCGCCCGGTTGCGCATGCCCGCCAGCAGGATCGACGTCTCGAACACGGCGATCGCGTCGGCGGTGCTGGACAGGTAGCCGTTGCGCCGAGCGAGCCGCACGATGTCGACGCACCAGCCGAGCAGCTCCTCCTCGTCGAGCGCGTCGAGCGTCGGCGGGCTGGCGAGGAACCCGGTGAGCCGGTCGGCCACCGGCTCGTCGGCCGCCGCGGTGCCGGCCGCGACCGCCTTGCGCTTGCGGCTGCCCTTCTGGCCCTCGAGCTGAAACGGCGTGAGCCGGGCCCGCGTGATCGACTTCTGCCAGGTGGCCGCGGCGACGGAGACCGAGCCCGACGCGAGGCCGAACTGCGCCTCGATCGCCGAATGGCTCGACGGGATCAGCCCGTAGAGCCACTTCGTGGCCGTGCGCGGGCTGATGTCGAAGTCGGGCACGCCCTCGGCGGTGCCGAACTCCTCGACCCGGCTGGCCGCGTGGAAGGCGCCGCAGACGTACAGGCAGTCGGCCCGGTCGACGCCGGTGCGCGCCAGGTGCTCGCGCATGCGCGTCCACATGTACCGCTCCCGGTCCTCGTCGACCTTGACCCGCCCCGGGTCCGGCGGGGAGAGCCGCCGGAACAGGCTGCCGATGAGTACCATGACCTGCCGGTAGGTGGCGTAGTCGGCCCCGGCCAGCGGCTGCTCGACGTATTGGTCCCACCACTCCGACCAGTGCCGCACCTTGCCGTGGTGCAGCAGGTGCTGCTCCAGCTCGGCGAAGCGCGGCCGCAGGTCGCCGATCTCGATGCCGACCGCGTCGCCGTGCAGGTCGGTGTCCTCGGACTCCTCGCCGCCCTCGGCCGGCGGCGTGTCGTGCTCCTCGCGCGGCTGCCACTGGAAGACGTGGTCGGTGGAGCGGTCGACGAGCACCAGCTCGACGCCGGGCGTCTCCAGCGCGTAGGCGATCGCCTGATACTCCGCCGACGCCTCGGTGATCGGCGCGACGATGCTCAGCGGCCCCCAATCCTGCGGGAACCCGTCCAGCTGCGACGCGAACGCCTGCAGCGCCACCGGCAGCCGGCAGTTGCGCAGCTCGCTCAGCAGCGGGCCCAGGTCCTCGCACAGCTCCAGGTAGATGACCTTGGGCTGCTTCTCGCGCAGCCGCCGGACCATCGCCAGCCCGGACGCCGGTGAGTGATGGCAGACCGGGAAGATCTCCAGCTCCTCGCGCAGCGCCCGGTCGACGTCGTCGACGATCCCGGCCAGAATCTCGGGCACCGCGCCGCGGTCGGCCAGCGCCGTGGCGGCGCCGACCAACTGCGTCCGCAGGTCGTCGAAGATCATGACAGGGTGGCGATCGCCTGACGGCCGCCCTCGAGGAACGCCGGCCACTCCCCGCCGTCCTCCTTGCTGCGCGGCTCGACGACCCCGTGCCAGTACTTGTTCAGGATCGCCAGGTCCTCGGGGCTGCGCCGGGCCAGCGAGCCGACCAGCGACCCGGCCAGCGTCTCGGCCCGCAGGCTGCGGTCGCCGAAGAACGTGCTGTGCAGGATCGCGTCCTCCAGCACGCCGATCTGCTCGGCGGTCGACAGCGCCGACTCGAGCTTCTCGTCGTCGCTCGTCGCCGAGGCGGCCGCGGCCCGCAGATCGGCGAAGCTCTGCAGCAGGATGTCGAGCAGGTTGGGCGGCACGTCGAGCTCGATCTCGTGCCGGCGCAGCAGCTCGGTGGTGCGGAAGCGCACGATCTCCGCCTCGCTCTTCTTGTTCGTCACCACCGGGATGCGCACGAAGTTGAACCGCCGCTTGAGCGCCGAGGACAGGTCGTTGACGCCCCGGTCGCGGCTGTTGGCGGTGGCGATGATGGAGAAGCCGGGCTGGGCGAAGACGATGTTGTCGTCGTCGAGCTCCGGAATCGAGACGTACTTCTCGGACAGGATCGAGATCAGCGCGTCCTGCACATCGCTCGTCGAGCGGGTCAGCTCCTCGAACCGTCCGATGACGCCCTTCTCCATCGCGGTCATGATCGGCGACGGGATCATCGAGGCCCGCGACTGCCCCTTGGCGATGACCATCGAGACGTTCCAGGAGTATTTGATGTGGTCCTCGGTCGTGCCCGCCGTGCCCTGCACCACCAGCGTCGAGTTGCGCGAGATCGCCGCCGCGAGCAGCTCGGCGAGCCAGCTCTTGCCGGTGCCCGGGTCGCCGATGAGCAGCAGGCCGCGGTCGGAGGCCAGGGTCACGATGCTGCGCTCGACGAAGCTGCGGTCGCCGAACCACTTCGGGGAGATCTCGCGGTCGAGCCCGTCGGCGCGTTCGGAGCCCAGGACGAACAGCCGGACCATGCGCGGGCTGAGCCGCCACGAGAAGGGCTTGGGGCCGTCGTCGATCGACTCGAGCCAGTCGAGCTCCTCGGCGTATTTGACCTCGGCGGGGGCGCGAAGCATTTCAGTCATGAGGGTCTCCTAGGCCAGGAAGCTCTTGAGTTCGGAAATGAGCTTGCGGACGTGCCCGGACAGCACGGGGGTGCCGAGGTCCTTGAAGCGCTGGCGGAACCAGGGGTTGACGCTCTGCTCGCCGCCGCTGCTCACGGAGCCGATCGGGATGAACTTGACGCCCGAGCGGTGCACCGCCTGGATCATGTCGAACAGCGGCTGGGACCGGTCGAACTCGTAGAAGTCCGAGATCCAGACCATCACCGTGTTGCGCGGATCGCTGATCTTCGGCTGGGCCATCGCCATCGCGATCGGCCCGTCGTTGCCGCCGCCGAGCTTGGTGCGCAGCAGCACCTCGAACGGGTCGTGCACCCACGGCGTGAGGTCCAGCGCCCGGGTGTCGTAGGCGATGAGGTGCACGTCCACCTTCGGCAGGCCCGCGAAGATCGAGGCGAGGATGGTGCAGTTGACCATCGCGTTGACCATCGAGCCGGACTGGTCGACGACCACGATCAGCCGCGCCGGGGTGGTGCGCTTGGCGGTCTGCTTGTAGAAGAGCTTGTCGACATAGAGCCGCTCGTCCTCGGGGCTCCAGTTCGTCAGGTTCTTCCAGATCGTGCGCTCGATGTCGAGGTTGCGATAGACCCGCTTGGGCGGCACCGACCGGTCGATCTCGCCGACGCTGCTCTGCTGCACCTGGGTGCGCAGCACCGCGGCCACCTCGTCGACGAACCGGCGGATCAGCGCCTTGGCGTTGGCCAGCGCGACCCCCGACAGGTTGCTCTTGTCCCGCAGCAGCTGCTCGATGAGCGACATGCTCGGGGTCAGCTGCTTGGCCAGGGCCGGGTTGGCGAGCACCTCCCGCAGGTGCATCCGCTTGACCAGGTCGCCCTCGATGCCGCCGAGCACGCCCGCGAGGCCGCCGGCGCTGGGCCGCCCGCGCAGCTCGCCCGGGTCCATGCCGAGCGCCTTCTCGAACCACCCGGCGTCGGCCTGCCAGTTGCTCAGCTGGCCCGCGCTGACGTTGCCGTGCCCGGTGTTGAAGACGTTGATGAGCAGTTTGGACACCAGCGCCGCCCGGCGCACCGCGGCCCCGTCGCCCTCCTGGTCGCCGCCGGGCGCCGGGGCCATCAGGCCCTCGAACTCGGCGGCCAGCTCCGGGTGGCGCTGGACGAGGTTGTCGACGGTGACGCCCGGGTCGAGCAGCGCCGGCGGGAGGCCGATGTCGTCGACGATCGCGACGCTGGCGGACTCCAGGGACATCTGCTCGTCGGCCTCGAAGAGCCGGCCGAGCATGCGCCAGTAGAGGACCTGGCGCCGGTTCTCGTCGGCGGTCGTCATTTGCGCAGCAACCTTCCGGCCCGCTCGCGCAGCACCTCGACCGCCTCGCCGGCCGCCTTGGCCGCCTTCGCGTCCGCCGGGCCGAGCGCCCAGTCGCCGGTGTGCACGCCGACCTGCTTCTTCTTCACCGTGGCCTGCACGCCGAGCGGCTGCACCGTCCAGGTGCCGTCGTCCCAGCGCAGCAGCCCGATGGCCGCGGTCGCGGCGGAGACGACCTCCGGGGTCAGCGGCCCGCAGGCCGGCAGCCGGGTCGTGTCGAGGGTGACGGCGGCGAGGTCCTCGACGAGCACCGGCTCGGCGATGCGGACCGGGTGCCGCTCCAGCGGCGGGGTGGCCGGGGCGAGCGCGGCGCCGAGGTGCACCCGGGCGGTGGTGAAGGGGTCGGCCGGGTCGCCGGGCCGGGCCTGCGCGTCACGCCAGATCAGGTCGCCGCCGACCAGCAGCGGCATGTCGGTGAGGTCGAGCGCGCGGTGCTCGGCGAGCGCGGTGAGCAGCATCGGGTGGCCGGCCAGCAGGCGCCAGATCGCCGGACCGACGATCGTGTCGACCTTCGCCGCGGACACGCTCGCCCGCACCAGCCGGGTGGGTGCGCCGACGACCTCCAGCACGCCGTGCACCTGCACCTGGACCGCGGTCGGGTGCTCGTGGACGTCGGTGCCGAGGACGTAGAGCCGTCCGGTCACCGTCTCGGCCGGCGCGGGCCGCCGCGACTCGCGGGCCAGCAGCAGCGCGCGGCTCCACAGGTCGGCCCAGCGCCGCACGGGCACCGGGTCCATCGTCGCGATCGGGCTGCCGGCCCGCAGCTCCGCCGCGAGCCCGTCGAGCAGCACCGCGAGGCGGCGCAGCTGCGGGTCGCCGAGCGCGGCCTCGATCGCCTGTCCGGCCGCGGCGACGAGGTCGTGGTCGACGCCCCGCCAGCCGGTGATCGCGAGCTCGCGCAGCCAGGACCGGGCGCCGCCGAGCAGGTGGGTGGCGGCCGCGGCCGGTCGATCCTCGTCTTGAGGCTCGCCGGGCCAGTCGGCCCGCGAGCGCCCCAGCGCCGCGTCGGCCCGGGCGAGCAGGGCGTCGTGGACCGAGCCGAAGAGCGCGATCCGCGCGGCGGCGAGGGCGAAGAGGTGGTCGTCGGCGACCGAGCCGGCCGCGATCTTGTCGACGGCCTCGGCGACCGCCTCGCGCAGCGGGCTGCCGGAGAACGCCCCAGCCAGCGCGGCCAGCGCCGCGGCCCGGTCCTCGTCGATGCGGGCGAAGCCGTGCAGCAGGCCGTCGTCGACCGCGCCGGCGGTCTCGAGCGCCGCGGCGATCTCGGTGTCCGGGCCGGCGTCGGCGAACAGTGTGGACAGCATCAGCGCTCCCCGGCCGGGGCGACGGACGGGAACCAGTGCAGCTCCGGGATGGGCTCGTCGCTGCCGGGCAGCTCCAGATAGGCCAGGTGCCGCAGGAAGCCGCTGAACACGGTCGCGGCCGGGGTCGGCTCGTGGCGCGCCTTGAGCCCGCGGACCAGCGGGGTGGTGTCGTCGACCTCTATGCGCAGGTAGCGCGCGACGCGCTCGCGGCCGTATTGCAGCTGGGCCTCGTCGAGCAGGGCGACCAGGTGCTTGCACGGGCTGTCGCCGCGCAGGCCGCCGCAGGGCCGGTTGTTGTTGGTGCTGCAGCTCAGCCCGTGGGAGCCGGCGCCGATCGAGGAGACGTAGACCCGCTCGATGTCCGATCCGCTCGACACCACGCCCTGCAGGCGACCGTCGGCGAGTTCGACGAACGGCACCTTGGCCAGTTTGCGGGGCTGCACGGGCGGTATGACCACCGCCGTCGAGCGCGTTTCGACGCTCAAGACCATCTACCTCCAGCGTTTGGGGGTGATCCCTGACGCCAGAAGTTGTATCGCATGGGTACGACAAAAACGCGTCAGGCCAGCTCGACGGCCCTTCGCAGGCAGTCGGGGACGTCGTCGGCGTGGTAGGGCCATTCACTTGGCTCGATGTTCTGGACGAACGTCCCGTAGACGACGGCGCCGAGGAGCGCCGCCACCGGCTCCAGCAGGCGGGCCGCCCGGGCCGGGTCGCTGCCCGGCGCGACCTTCCGCCAGAGCCCGGCCCAGTGCTCGACCAGCGCGTCCGCCTCCGCGGGAGCCAGCCCATCGCGCAGCCTGAGCAGGTCGAACGCCGGATGGCCGAGGAACGCGTCGCCCCAGTCGAGGATGGCCGGCCGTACCGATGCCGCAAAACGAACGTTGCCCGGGTGGAAGTCCCCGTGCACGAGGGTCTCGGGCAGGCCGCACGCCTCCACCGCGGCGAACCGGTCCGACAGGCCGTCCAGCAGCGCGCCGAGCCCGAGGATCTCGGCCAGCCAGGGCTCCACGACCGCCTCGATCTGCTCCCACAGCAGCGATCCGCGGCGGTCCCGCACGCCCCGCTCGGACAGCGCCTCGACGTCGTCGAGCGCCCGCCGCTGCAGGCCGTGCAGCAGGTCGGCCATGGTGACGCGGGCCGCGAACGAGGCGCCGAAACCGTCCTCGCCCGGCAGGTGCCCGAGCAGCTCGCGGCCGGTCCCGTCGGCGGCGATCAGCGGCGGCGCGACCCCGGGCGCGACCGCGCCGAGCCACGCCAGCACCTCGTGCTCGGTCCGCAGGAACGGCGGCAGGTGCTTGAGCCAGACCGTTCCCCAGGCCGTCTCCAGCTGCCACAGCGCCGAGAGATTCCAGGTCTTTCGCTGCCGGATTTCTTCAGGTGTACCGTACCCAGCCGCCTCGAGCGCGTCCCGCGCCCAGGCGATCGACGCCGCCGGCCCTCCCACCTCCGCGAAGGGCGCCCGGCGTTCGTGCGGCCGCGGGCGCCACGACGTCGGCTCGACCTCGGGGGTCCCGCGTTCGAGCTGCGCGAGGTACGTGACGACACCCCCGGGCGGGCGGGACCGGTCGGCGTGCAGCAGCCGCAGCACGCTGATCTCGGCCCCGTGCCGCCGCGCCCCGTCGACCAGCTCCTCGACCTCGGGCCAGAACGGGATCCGCACGTCGAACGCCGGTAGCTCGCCGAGCACGGCGCCGCCCTCGTCGACGAGGACGAGGACGACGGTCCGTGTGGGCAGGCTCATCGCGATGTCGCCGCTACAGGGAGCGGGCCAGGCGGTCGGCCAGCAGGCGGGTGAAGCGCGACGGATCGGCCAGCTCGCCGCCCTCGGCCAGCAGCGCCATGCCGTAGAGCAGCTCCGCGGTCTCGCCCAGCGCCGGCGCCGCCGCGTCGGCCGTGAACGCGTCGCGGAGCCCGGACACGAGCGCGTGGTCGGGATTGAGCTCCAGAATGCGCTTGGTGTGCGGCATTTCCTGACCCATCGCGCGGTACATCTTCTCGAGCGTCGGCGTTATGTCGTGCTCGTCGCCGACAATGCACGCCGCCGACGTCGTCAGGCGCGTGGAAAGGCGCACCTCCTTGACGTCCGCCTCGAGCTTCTCGCCGAGCCACTGCAGCAGCGGCGCGAATCCCTCGCTGCGCTCCGCGGGAATCTCCTCGCTGCCGAGGTCGACCTGTCCCTTGGCCACGGACTGCAGCTGCTTGCCGTCGTACTGCGGGACCTGCTCGACCCACACCTCGTCGACCGGGTCGGTGAGGATGAGCACCTCGTACCCCTTGGCGAGAAACGCCTCGAGATGCGGCGAGTTCTCGACCATCGCGCGGGTCTCGCCGGTCATGTAGTAGATGTCGCTCTGGCCCTCCTTCATGCGCTCCACGTATTCGCGCAGCGAGGTGGGCTCGTCCTTCGCGTGCGTCGAGGGCAGGCGCAGCAGGTCCAGCAGGGTGTCGCGGTTCTCGGTGTCGTCGAGCAGGCCTTCCTTGAGCGCGCGGCCGAACTCGTTCCAGAACGTCGCGTACCGTTCCGCGGGCAGGTCCTTGAGGGTGGAGAGGACCTTTTTCACGAGGCGGCGCCGGACGGCCTGGATCTGGCGGTCCTGCTGCAGGATCTCGCGGGAGATGTTGAGCGAGAGATCGTGCGCGTCGACGACGCCCTTCACGAATCGGAGGTACCGCGGGGTGAGCGCCTCGCAGTCGTCCATGATGAACACCCGCTTGACGTACAACTGCACGCCGCGGTGCCCGTCGCGCATGAAGAGGTCGAACGGGGCGCGGGCCGGGATGAAGAGCAGCGCCTCGTATTCGAAGGTGCCCTCGCCCCGCATGTGAATGGTCTCGAGCGGGTCGGTCCAGTCGTGGCTGACGTGCTTGTAGAACTCGTTGTACTCCTCGGCCGCCACCTCGCTGCGCGGGCGGGCCCAGAGCGCCTTCATCGAGTTCATCGGCGCGTCGGACTCGGCCCCGGCCAGGCGGATCGGCCATGCGATGAAGTCCGAGTATTTCTTGACGATCTCGCGGATCTTCCATTCCGCGGTGTAGTCGAAGAGCTGGTCCTCGCTGTCCTCGGGCTTGAGGTGCAGCGTGACGCTGGTGCCCTGGGGCGCGTCCTCAAGGGGCTCGATCTCGTAGGTGCCCTCGCCCGCCGACTCCCAGCGCGTGCCCTGGCTCTCGCCGGCCTTGCGGGTCACGAGCGTCACCTTGTCGGCGACCATGAACGTCGAATAGAAACCGACGCCGAACTGGCCGATGAGCTCCGCCCGCTGCTGTTGCTCGGGCGATTCGCGCAGCCGCTTGAGCAGTTCCGCGGTGCCGGACTTGGCGATGGTGCCGATGAGCGAGACGACATCGTCGTGGGACATCCCGATGCCGTTGTCCCGCACGGTCAGCGTCCGCTGGTCCTTGTCGATCTCGAGCTGAATGTGCAGGTCGCTGGTGTCGACCTCCAGCTCCTTGTTCACCAGCGATTCCAGGCGCAGTTTGTCCAGCGCGTCCGAGGCGTTCGAGATCAGCTCGCGCAGGAAGATGTCCTTGTTCGAGTAGATCGAATGGACCATCAACTGCAGCAGCTGTCGCGTCTCGGCCTGAAACTCCAGCGTCTCGCTCACTCTGGCTCCCTCTCGAAGGCTGTGGCCGCCGAAAAGAATACTCACTCCCGACCGTGCCGCAGGGCGGCCAGGCTCCGATACTCCCGCCAGTGTGAGACCGGCCGTCCCGCGCGGTCTCTCGCGCCGCGGTCCTCACCGTGCCGCAGGGCGGCCAGGCTCCGATACTCCCGCCAGTGTGAGACCGGCCGTCCCGCGCGGTCTCTCGCGCCGCGGTCCTCACCGTGCCGCA
>NZ_JBEPEH010000029.1:0-45254 GCF_040300725.1 Dactylosporangium sp. NPDC000244 | reverse complement strand
AGGGCGGCCAGGCTCCGATACTCCCGCCAGCGTGGGACCGGCCGTCCCGCGGCGTCCCGGCGGTCCTCCCCCGCCGGTGTTCGGCCCGCCGGTCCGTTCGGTGCTCGTGTTCTTGTCGGAGCGCGTCTTCTTATCGGAGCGCGTCGAACCCGGCCAGCAGCGCGTCCACCGCGAACGTGAACCGGGCGGCGTCGTCGATGCCGGCGCCGCTCTCGACGGCCTCGACCAGCAGCGGGTGACGCTCGGTGTCGACGGGCAGCGGGCCGTCGGGCCCGATCGCGACCTCGGCCGCGGTGTGCCCGAGCACGAACAGCGTCAGCGCGTTCAGCGCGTCCAGCGCGTCGCCGCCCGAGAAGCCGGCCCCGGTCAGCGTGCGCAGGCCCGCCTCGGCCGCGTCCAGGGCCGCCGGGGTGACCGCGGGCCGGTTCACCGCGGGCAGCACGCCCGGGTGGCGCAGGAGCGCGGCCCGCAGGTCGTGCGCGTAGCCGCGCAGGTGTGCCTGCCAGTCGTCGCCCGCCCCGGCCGGGTAGGCGGCGGTGAACAGGCGCTCGACCATGCCGTCGATCAGCGCTTCCTTGTTCGGGACGTAGTGGTAGAGGGTCATCGCCTCGACCCCCAGCTCGGCCCCGAGCGCGCGCATGGTGAGCCCGTTGAGCCCGACCCGGTCGACGAGCGCCAGGGCCGCGTCGAGCACCTGTTCGCGGGTCAGGCCCGCGCGTTCGCCGCGCTGACGCTTCGCTGCCACGGGCGGATCTCCTCGGGGTTGCGGATTCTTACGTCGTAAGTCTACACTCGGCCGCAGCAAACTTACGACGTAAGAATGGAGCTGGCGCGATGGACGCGAACAAGCAGGTGGTGGCGGACTTCTTTCAGGCCGTGAGCGAGCGGCGGGTCGCCGACTGGGGGCGATACATGGCGGCCGACGTCATCGACCACAACAAGGTCATCTTCGGCGAGGAGGACGCGCCCGGGGCCGCGTTCGAGGGGTTCCGACAGCAGCTGGACGCGTTCGGCGAGGGCGGGATGTATCCACAGCAGCTCGTCGCCGAGGGTGACACGGTGGTGGCCCGGCTGGTCGTGCGCGGCACACACACGGGATTTCACCCGCGGATGCCGGAGCCCACGGGGCGCTCGTGCGAAGTGGAACAGATCTGGATCATGACCATGCGGGATGGCCGGATCGCCGAGATTCGGGCGGTCAGCGACCGGCTGGGCATGTTCCTGCAGCTGGGGTGGGACTGGCCCACCGTGGACTGATCGTCAGCGGCCCTGGTGGCCGGCGACGGTGCCGATGACGATGCTCAGCGCAATGAAGGCGAGCAGCCCGAAGACAGCCTGCCAGGCGCGGCGGTGGCCGAAGTTGATCGTCCAGCCCAGGCCGAGCCGCTTGGGGACGACCAGGTTCGGGTCGTCGGGGTTGGCGTAGATGAAGCCATACCAGCCGCGCTCATCGTCGCGACGGCCCGGCCGGGTGCGGGCGCTGATGGGAGCGCCCCGGCGGTTGATCGGGATGACGACGACGGCCAGCGCACAGATCGCGACGATCAACGCGACCGCGAGCAACTGGGCGAGCACCGGATGGGTCATCTTTCGAGCATCCCACTCGCCGGCAAGATGGTCGAGCGCTGACGCGGTCAGCCGGTAGCAGAAGGGAGGCTCGAGCGTTGCGTCATCAGAAAATCACGCTCCGCGGTGTTGCCCGCCAGCTCGGCCGCCTTCTCGTAGGCACTCTGCGCCTCGGACGAACGACCGGCCCGCCGCAGCAGGTCGGCCCGCACCGCGTGGAACACGTGGTAGCCGGCCAGGTCGAGACCCTCGATCAGCCGCAGGCCGGCGTCGGGGCCCTCCACCTCGGCCACCGCGACGGCGCGGTTGAGCGCGACGACCGGCGACGGCGCGACCGCCAGGAGCTGGTCGTAGAGCTGGACGATCTGACCCCAGTCGGTCGCCTCGGCATCGGATGCGTCGGTGTGCACCGCGTTGATCGCCGCCTGGAGCTGATAGGGCCCCGGCCGATCGCGCCGCAGGCACTCCCGCACCAGGCGGTGCCCCTCGGCGATCGCCGCCCGGTCCCACCGCGAGCGATCCTGGCGTGGCAGCGGCACCAGGGCGCCGGCCTCGTCGACGCGCGCCGGGCGCCGGGCCGCGGCCAGGATCATGAGCGCCAGCAGCCCGGCGACCTCGGGCTCGTCCGGCATCAGGCGGCGCAGCATCCGCCCGAGCCGGATCGCCTCGGCGCACAGGTCGTCGCGGACGAGCCCGTCGCCCGAGCTGGCCGCATAGCCCTCGTTGAAGATCAGGTAGATCACCGCGAGGACCGCGGCCAGCCGGTCGGGCAGATCGGCCTCGCGCGGCACCCGATAGGGGATGCCGGCGTCGCGGATCTTGTTCTTGGCGCGCACGATGCGCTGGGCCAGGGTCGCCTCCGGCACCAGCAGCGCCCGGGCGATCTCGGGCGTGGTGAGGCCGCCGAGCAGCCGCAGCGTGAGCGCCACCTGCGCGTGCCGGGCCAGCGCCGGGTGGCAGCAGGTGAAGACGAGCCGGAGGCGGTCGTCGGGCTCGTCCGGCGGGAGGTTGTAGATCAAGTCGGCCTCGGCGTGCTTCTCGGCGCGTCGCGCCTCGCGGCGGAGCCGGTCGATCGCGTGGTTGCGCGCGGTCGTGATGATCCAGCCGGCCGGGCTCGGGGGCACCCCCGCCGACCAGCGCTGCACCGCCGCCGCGAAGGCCTCCTGGACCGCCTCCTCGGCGAGGTCGATGTCGCCGAAGCTGCGGACCAGCACCGACACGGCACGGCCGTATTCCTCCCGGAAGACCCGCTCGATGGTCGGCGGGGTTGCCCCGCTCACCATCGGAAGGGCCGCACCTCGATCGGGAGCGTGGTGGCCTCGGCGCAGCGGCGCCCCCACTCGAGGGCCGCGTCCAGGTCCTCGCACTGCACGATCGTGAAGCCGCCGAGGTGCTCCTTGCCCTCGACGAAGGGGCCGTCGGTGACGAGCACGTCGTCGCCCTTGGGCCGCAGCGTGGTCGCGCTCGACGGCGGGTGCAGACCACCGCTGAACACCCAGACCCCGGCCTCCTTGGCGCTGCGCTCGAACTCGGCGACCCGCTCCATGATCTTCTGCATCTCCGCAGGCGCCGGGGGCTCGCCGACGCTCGGCTCGATGACGGCCAGCAGGTACTGCTTCATGGTCTCCTCCAGACGGAACGAAGCGACTTCCACCGGCTGTACGAATCGGGCCGGCCCGGAATCGACATCAGTGGGCGCTGGATTTCGCCCAGAGGTTGATGCCCGACTCGGTGGCGTGCCGGTCGATCGCGGCGAGCTCCTCGGCGGAGAAGTCGAGGTTGGCCAGCGCCGCGACGTTGTCCTCCAGCTGGGCGATGCTGCTCACGCCGATGAGCGTCGAGGTGACCCGCGGATCACGCAGCGTCCAGGCGAGCGCCATCTGGGCCAGGCTCTGGCCGCGCGCCGCGGCGATGTCGTGCAGGGCCCGGACCTTGGCCAGGTTCTCCTCGGTGAGGAGGTCGGTCGACAGCGAGCTGTTCTCGCTCGCCCTGGAGCCCGCCGGCACGCCGTTGAGGTAGCGGTCGGTGAGCATGCCCTGGGCCAGCGGGGAGAAGGTGATGCAGCCCATGCCCTCGCGGTTGAGCACGTCGAGCAGGCCGTCCTCGATCCAGCGGTTGAGCATCGAGTAGGACGGCTGGTGGATGAGGGCCGGAGTGCCGAGCCCGCGCAGGATCTCCGCCGCCTGCGCCGTCTTCTCCGGGGAGTAGGAGGAGACGCCGACGTAGAGGGCCTTGCCGGCGCGCACCGCGGCGTCGAGCGCGCCCATGGTCTCTTCCAGCGGCGTCTCGGGGTCGAAGCGGTGGGAGTAGAAGATGTCGACGTAGTCCAGGCCCAGGCGCTTGAGGCTCTGGTCGAGGCTCGCGGTCAGATACTTGCGGGAGCCCCAGTCGCCGTAGGGGCCCGGCCACATGTCGTAGCCGGCCTTCGAGGAGATGACGAGCTCGTCGCGGTAGGGACGCAGGTCGGTGGCCATGATCCGGCCGAAGTTCTCCTCGGCCGAGCCGTAGGGCGGGCCGTAGTTGTTGGCCAGGTCGAAGTGGGTGATGCCGAGGTCGAAGGCGCGCCGGGCCAGCGCCCGGTGCCCGTCGAGCGGCCGGTCGTGGCCGAAGTTGTGCCAGAGCCCGAGCGAGACGGCCGGCAGCTTCAGCCCGCTGCGGCCGGTCCGGCGGTATTGCATCTGCTCGTAGCGCGAACCATCTGCGGTATACGTCACGACCATCACAGTAGGACGGGGCTAGCCGATCGTCCGGACGATGTTGCCCTCCGGGTCGCGAATCGCCGAGGGTACGATCTCGACGACCAGCGGCTCCGCGCCGGGGGCCGCGCGGACGCCGGCCACGGGCACCAGCGCCTGCAGCAGCCCGTCGAGCGCCTCGCCGGTGAGCACGACCTCGAGCTGGTCCTCGGTGCCGGGCGCGGTGCCGACGAAGAAGCTGCCGGAGGCGAACTCGGCGCTGCTCTCGGGCCCGTCCACGCGCAGCGTGCGGCCGAACGGGAGGCGGCCGAGCAGCGTCTCGGCGACCACCGGGGCCACGTGTGCGCCCAGGACCAGGCGGATCAGGTCACCGTCGGGGCGCCAGCCGAACTCGGCGAGCGCGAGGGTCGCGGTGGCGGAGCCGTCGAGGCGGCGGCCCTCCTCGACCGTCTCGGCCACCTCCGGGTCGGCGGCCACGGACCCTCGGGTGAGGTCGGTGATCAGCAACGGGATGCGCCGGGCGAGCAGCTCGAGGAAGTCGAGCACGCTCCAGGCCTGGGTCGCGGCGTATTCGTCGGCGGTGATCCCCACGACCTGCAGGAACTGCACGGCGCCGTTGGGCGAGTCGATCGCGCCCAGCTCCGGGTCCTCGGTGAACACGACGGCTCGGATGAGCGTCTCGCGGTCCAGCGCGATTGGGCCGTTGAGGTCCATGTGGTGGTTGGGCTCGAACCAGTTGCCGGTCCGGAAGACGTAACGGGCCAGGTTCTGCAGGAAGTTCGCGGCCCAGATCGGCGGCTCGGTCTCGTCCCGGTCGCGGGCGATGCGGAAGGTGAACTCGAAGCCCCAGCCGGACTCGTCGGGGTTGTCGGACTGCTTGCCGTAGAGCTCGCTCATCCCGTAGGAGACCGCGTGCCAGTGCGGCACCGGATCGAGCCGGGGATAGAAGCTGATGCCGTCGAGCGGATCCGGGCCGCCGAGCGCCCACTT
This sequence comes from Dactylosporangium sp. NPDC000244, assembly GCF_040300725.1. NCBI lineage: Bacteria > Bacillati > Actinomycetota > Actinomycetes > Micromonosporales > Micromonosporaceae > Dactylosporangium > Dactylosporangium sp. NPDC000244. Next base: position 40,002 of record NZ_JBEPEH010000029.1, on the reverse strand, counting down.
GCGGACCGTGCCGAAGTGGCGGGGCTCGACGCCGGGGTAGATCCGCTCCAGCGCCGCGTTGATCGCGTCCCAGCCGGGCGTTTCGGAGGTCATGCGGTGATTAAACCCGTTCGATGGCCGTCCGGCATGCCCCGCGAAAATCCTTCACCTCCGCACCATCGGGTCGATCAGGATCGGGGGGAGGCTGATCCCGTCGGAAGGGCACCGTGGATGAGCTGGTTCGCCGATCGGCCGGTAGCCGTGAAGATCTTCATGATCAGCGGCCTGTTCACCGTAGCCGCGATCGTCGCCGGCTTCGTGGGCGTGGCCAGCCTCAGCGCGGTCTACACGCATGGTGAGGCGATCGAGCGCGAGAACCTGCAACGGTCGCTGCAGCTGGCCGAGCTGCGCGCGCAGGCGCTCACGGCCCGCATCGCGATCCGCGACGTGGCCCTGTCGCCGGACAAGTCGGCCGCGACGACGAAGTTGGCGGCGGCGGACGCGGCCGTCGACGACGGGATCGCCGCCTATGCCGCCGCGGCCGTCGATCAGGATGCGATCCAGGCGTTCCGGGCGGTCTGGACCGAGTACAAGCAGGTTCGCGACGGCGAGCAGCTGTCGGCCGCGCAGAGCGGTGACGTGGCGAAGTTCGAGCAGATCGCGACCGACAAGGCCAACCCGCTGATCAACAAGGCGATGGCGGCGCTGGATCAGGCCGCGAACAGCGAGGCGAGCCAGGCCAGGTATCGGGCCGCGGTCGCCCGCACGGACTACCACCGGGCCCGCATCCTGCTGATCGGGGTGCTGGGCGCGGGCGTGCTGCTCGGCGGCGCGGTGGCGCTCTACACCGTCCGGCGGATCGTCGGTCCGCTGCGGCGGGTCGGCACCGTGCTCGCCGGGATGGCCGAGGGCGACCTGACCGGAGTGGCGGGCTCGGACAGCCGCGACGAGATCGGGCGCATGTCGGCCGCGCTCGACTCGGCCACGGCCCGCACGCGGGAGACGGTCCGCGAAGTCGCCCACACCGCGACCGGGGTCGCCGGCGCGGCCGGGCGGCTCGCCTCGAACAGCGAGGAGATCGCCCGCACCGCGGAATCGGCGTCGACCCGCTCCGGATCGGTGGCGTCGGCGGCCACGCATGTCGCGGGCAACGTGCACAGCGTGGTGGCCGGGGCCGAGGAGATGTCGGTGTCGATCCGCGAGATCGCCCAGTCGGCGTCGCAGGCGGCCGGGGTGGCCGCGGCCGCGGTGCAGGCCGCCGAGGCCGCGTCCGGCACGGTCGCCAAGCTCGACACCTCCTCGACCGAGATCGGCAACGTCCTGAAGCTCATCACCTCGATCGCCGAGCAGACGAACCTCCTCGCGCTCAACGCCACCATCGAGGCGGCCCGCGCGGGTGAGGCGGGCAAGGGCTTCGCGGTCGTCGCCAGCGAGGTCAAGGATCTCGCCCAGGAGACGGCGAAGGCGACCGAGGACATCGCGGGACGCGTGGGCGCGATCCAGAGCGACGCCCGGGCCGCGGCGGCCTCGATCGGGGAGATCAGCTCGGTGATCTCGGAGATCAGCCAGTATCAGACCACGATCGCCGCGGCGGTGGAGGAGCAGACGGCGACGACGGGCGAGATCAGCCGCAACGTGACGCAGGCGGCGGCCGGGACCGACGAGATCGCGTCGACCATCTCGGGGGTGGCGGACGCCTCGCGCGCGACGAGCGCGGGCATGGGCGAGTCACGCACGGCCTCGGCGGAGCTGGCGACGATGGCGGACCGCTTGCAGCAGCTCGTGGGGCGCTTCCGCTACTGAACCGGGCCGCTTCGCCGCTGAGCGTGAGCACCGCACGGACCGCTAGGGCTCGTCGGCGGCACGGACCGCTAGCGCACGTCGGCCGCACGGGCCGCTAGGGCACCTCCGCCTCGCGCACCGCCAACGCATTGTGGCGGGCCGTTGCGCATCTCGCGCGGGGGTCGGTGTCGCACCGTGCGTCCTGCCGATGGGCCGTCAGGCGTCCTGGCAGAGCGCAGCGGGCTAGATGCCCAGGCGGGCGGCCACCGTCTCGGCGGACGGGTGGCCCAGGCGCTCGTAGATGGCGTGGGCCCGTCGCCACAGGCCGATTGCCGGGGCGCCGTCCAAGGCGTCGCCCAGGCGGGTCGCGGTGTCGGCCTCGTCCAGGCGGTCGCCCAGCTCGGTGTAGCGGTCCAAGGCCGCTCGCAGGTGTTCCAGGGAGCGGTCGCGTTCGCCCAGGGCTGCGTGTACCCGGCCCAGGTGGGCCAGGGCCGCCGCCACCTCGTGCGGGTCGTCCAGGTCGGCGCGCAGCGACAGGGCCGCCTCGCCGTGGGCCACCGCCTCGGTGGCGCGGCCGGCCTGGGCGTAGTGCCAGGCCGCGGCGGCGTGGGCGGCGGCCTGGCCGTGGCGGTCGGCGGCTCGGCGGAAGAGAGCCAGCGCCAGTTCGTCGTGGACGATCGCCTCGGCGAAGCGGGCCATCGACTCCAGGAGTGCCGCGAGGTCCTGGCGGCAGCGGGCGGCCGCGGCCGGTTCGCCCTGGGCCAGGAAGCAGTCGGCGGCCTCGCGCAGGCGGCGGAGGGCGGACTCGTGCTGGCCGGTGTGCAGGTACGCGGCGGACTGGGCGCGCTGGGCCCTCGCCAGCAGGGCCAGGTCGCCCAGGCGCTCAGCCGCGCGGATGGCGATCTCCTGGGCGGCGATCCGGTCGTCCCAGCGGCCCGCGGCGTCCAGGTCGGCGTCGACGGCGTCGGCGATGCGCCAGGCATCCCGGTACCGGCCGCGGCGCATGGCCAGGCTCAGCACCGCGAACTCGGCGCCGTGCTCGACGAGCCGGTCCTGCATCGCGCCGCGCTCGGCGTCGGAGGTGCGGGCGGCCGCGTGCTCACGGAGCAGGGCGTGCATCGCGTATCGGCCGGGGCGCGCCTCGGTGATGAGCTGCGCCCGCGCCAACTCGGCGAGCGCATCCGCCGCGAGCCGTCCACTGAGGACACTCGCGGAAGACGTGGACGACGTGGACGCGGAGGACGTGGAAACGGCGGAGACGGGGGCGGACGAGGCGGCCGCGCCTGAGGCGGAAGCGGGAGAGGCGGACGCGGAAGAGGCGGACGCGCCTGAGGCGGACGCGGAAGAGGCGGACGCGGGAGAGGCGGACGCGGCGGAGATGGGGGCGGGAGAGGTGGACGCGGCGGGAGCGGGAGACGTGGATGCGGCGGAGGCGGGAGCGGTCGCGATCAGGACGGCGGCGTCGGCTGGTGCGAGGTCCGGGCCCGGGTGGGCGCCGAAGCCGCGGAAGAGGCGGCGGGCATCCGGGGTCAACCGGTCGTAGGCCCACGAGAACGCCGTCGCCTCGGCCAGGGCGTCGGCCACTGCGGTCAGCCGAAGCTCCGGGTGCAGCGCCACGCGTGCCGAGACCACCGACAGGGCCATGGGCAGCCGGCCGCACGACGTGATGATGAGGTCCACCGCGTCCGGCTCCGCCGCTACCCGGTCGGCGCCGATGCGCGCCGCCAGCACGGCCCGCGCCTCGGTGCGGTCGATGGCGTCCAGCACCACCGTGGCCACACCGTCCATTTTGGACAGCTTCGCCAGGCCGACGCCGGCGCTGCCGACGACATCGTCCTCGCCCGCGGCGGGGCGCCCGGGCCACGCCTGAACCGCGCTCGCGATGGGGCTTCCGGGCCGCACCGGAGTCGCGCTCGCGAAGGAGCTTCCGGGCCGCGCCGGAGTCGCGTCGGCATCGTCCTCGCCCGCGGCGGGGCGCCCGGGCCACGCCTGAACCGCGCTCGCGAAGGAGCTTCCGGGCCGCGCCGGAGTCGCGTCGACATCGTCCTCGCCCGCGGCGGGGCGCCCGGGCCGTGTCGGAGTCGCGGCGAGACCGAACAGGCCGCTGCGGCCGGTGATGATGGCGACGCTGTCGCCCGCGGCGGGAAGGAGCGGGCGCACCTGGGCCGCGTCGGCGGCGTCGTCGAGCACGAAGAGCACGCCGCGGCGGGCGGTCAGGCTGCGGAACAGGCCCGTGCGGGCGGCCACCCCGAGCGGCAGGTCGGCCGGGGCCACGCCGAGCGCGTCGAGCAGGATGCGCAGCGCCTCGGCCGGCGGGAGGGGCGGGCCGGACGGGTCGGAGCCGCGCAGGTCCAGGAACACGGCGCCGGCCGGGAAGCGGTCGGCGATTCGGTGTCCATAGTGGATGGCCAGGGCGGTCTTGCCGACGCCGGCCGCGCCGCCGATGACCACGGCTCGCGCGCCGGGCAGGAGGCGGTCCAGGCGCGCGACGACCCCGGCTCGGCCGGCGAAACCGGGCGGCGCCGGCGGGAGTGCCCGCGAACCGGTGCCGGGGGCCGAGCCCCCGAGCGTCGACGAGCCTCCGGCGGCCGGGAAACCGGGCCGGACCGTCTCGATGCGGGAGCGAGCGGACGCGAAGGCGAAGCACTCGGCCGGCGAGGCGCCGAGCAGGCGGAGCAGCGCTTCCAGGCGCTCGGCGGGCGGCAGGGCGCGGCCGTCGAAGTACGTGCCGATGACGGCGTGCGGCCAGCCCGTGCGGGCGGCCATCTCGCCGAAGGTCAACGGGGACGACCGGACCCGCCGCGCCTGCCTTCGCCGCAGGTCACGCAGGAGCCCGGAGAGCTCGTCCAGGGTGGAGACACCCGACGGATCTACCACGTCGGGAAGCCTGCCACAGCGGTACAACTTCGGCTTGAGAAAAACGGCGATGCCCCGCCCCGTGATGACACAGAGCGGGGCACCACCACACGCAGCGTCAGGCGCAGATCGCCTCGAGGTCCTTGCCGGCGGCGTCGATGTCGCTCGTCAGCTTGTCCATGTCACCGAGCGAGTTGATCTTCGCCAGGTACTCGGGCGAACCGAACAGCTTGAGGCCGTCGGCGCCCTTGTCCAGCGCCGCCTGCAGCTTCGGGTCCAGGGCCTCGGTCTTGAGGGCGCGCAGCTTCTCGGCCAGCGCGTCGGCGAGCTCCTTGGCCTTGGCCGCCGCGGCGGTCTCGGCCTGCTTGTTCTTCGAGCCCTTCGCCGCGATCATGATGCCGATCTGCTCACCGATGGGCTTGATGTTGTCCTCGGTGATGAGGGCCTCGGCCTTGGTGCAGACCTGCTTCGTGTTCGCCTTCACGTCGGGCGTGGGACTCGACGTGGCGGCGGCGGTGGCCCCGGTGGAGGACGAGGCCGAGGTGCCGCTTTCGGAGGTGTCACCGCAAGCGGCGGCGGTGCCGACGAGCGCGGTGAGGATGGCTACGGTCAAAAGCCGTCGCACGTGGGAGTCTCCTCAATCTGTGGGTTGCGTCACGCCTTGGCGTAGCTCCGGGCATTCCGGGGCCCTGGGGAGCAGGCGGACGCCGGAGCGTAGCAGCCGGGGATGGCGTCGCGCTGTCTCACATCTTGCTCGGCGCCGCCATGCCGAGCAGGTCGAGCCCGGCGCGGAGGGTGCGCGCGGTCAACGCGCACAGGGCCAGCCGGCTCGCGCGCACCGGCTCCGGCGCCTCCAGCACGCGACACTGCTCGAAGAACGCGCTGAAGCTCACGGCGACCGCGTGCAGGTGCGTGGTGAGCTTGTGGAACTCGAGCGTCTCGCCGACCCGGGCCACGACGCCGGGGAACTCGAGCAGCTCCAGCGCGAGCGCGCGTTCGGCCGGATGCGTGATCGCGAAGTCGTTGCCGACCGCGTCGACGTCACCCCGGCGGAAGATCGAACACACCCGGACGTGGGCGTACTGCAGATAAGGCCCGGTGTCCCCGGTGGTCGCGAGCATCCGATCGAAGTCGAACGTGTAGTCCTTGACCCGGTCGCTGGACAGGTCCGCGTACTTCAACGCGTCGATCCCGATCGCCCCGGCGCGCGTGTCCGCCTCGTCGAGCAGCTCCGTGAGCTTGATCGCGGCGCCCAGCCGGCTGCGCAGCATCTTGCCGTCAGTGCCGAGGACGGAACCGAACGCGATGTGCTCGGCGCGAACCGAGGCGGGGAGCCAGCCCGCGGCCCGGGCGAGCGCGAAGACCATCTCGAGGTGCTGCCGCTGCGGCGCGCCGACGACATACAGCAGGCGCGTCGCCTTCAGGACGTCGACGCGGTACCGCACCGCGGCGAGATCGGTCGCGGCGTACCCGTAGCCGCCGTCCCGCTTGCGAACGATCAGCGGGGCGTTGAAGCCGTCCAGAAACGCGCACAGCGCACCGTCGCTCTCGCGCAGCAGGCCCTTCGCCAGCAGGTCGTCGACCACACCGTCGAGTGCCGCGTTGTACCGGCTCTCCCCGGCGAAGTCACTCTCCCGCAGGCGTACGCCGAGGCGGTCGTAGACGCTCAGGAGGTACACCTGCGATGTCGAAACGATCGTGCGCCACTGCGCGATCGTGTCCGGGTCACCGGCCTGCAGCCGCACGACCCGCCGGCGCGAGCGCTCCTGAAAGTCCGGGTCCGCCTCGAACCGGCGCCGGGCGGCGGCGTAGAACGCGCTCATGTCGGCGGGGTCGAGCTCGGCCCCGCCGGCCTGGTGCTCGACCAGCATCCCGAAGTTGGTGCCCCAGTCGCCGAGGTGGTTCTGCCTGATCACGGCGTGCCCGAGGTGCTCGAGCACCCGCACCGCCGCGTCCCCGATGACCGTCGAGCGCAGGTGCCCGACGTGCATCTCCTTGGCGGCGTTCGGCCCCGAGTAGTCCACCACGACGGTCTCGGGCTCCACAGTGGACACTCCGAGGCGCGGGTCGGCCGCGGCCGCGGCGAGCCGGTCGGCCAGTGCGCGTTCGGACAGCGTGAGGTTGACGAATCCGGGCCCGGCGACGCTCACGTCGGAACACAGATCGTCGAGCTCGACCGTCGCGACGACCGCAGCCGCGACCGCCCGCCCGTCGGGCCGGCCCACGGCCCCGTCGGCCTGAAAATCACCGAACCGGGATCGGCGCAGGGCGGGGTCGACGGTCGATCCGGTCACGGTCTCGAACGCGGCCGCGAGTCTGTCCCGCAGCACCTTGCCGATGTCAGCCATGCTCCTGAAGGCTAACGAGGTGCCCGAAACTACGCGCCTGGATTTTGAGCCGGCGACCGCCCGCTCCTACGACGCGCTCTCCGCCAACCATCTCGACATCATCAGCTCGGACCCGTCCGATCGCGCGCACTTGGAGCTGTTCGCGGCGGCGGTACTGCACGAGCCCGGCCCGGTCGCCGACATCGGCTGCGGCGCGGGCCGCCTCACCGGGGTCCTCGCGGAGCTGGGGCTGGACGCGTTCGGCGTGGACCTGTCCCCCGCCCTGATCGCGATCGCCCGCGCGGCCCATCCGCACCTGCGCTTCGAGGTCGGCTCGATGCTCGACCTGGACATCCCCGACGGCTCCCTCGCGGGCCTGCTCGCCTGCTACTCGATCATCCACGTGCCGTGGGAGCTGCGCCCGGCCGTGTTCGCGGAGTTCCATCGCGTCCTGCGCCCCGGTGGCGTGCTGATGCTGGCGTACCAGGTCGGCTCCGACGCCAAGCACCGCGACTCCCACGACGGGCTCGAGCTCGACGTGACCTGGTACCGCCAGCAGCCCGGCGAGCTCGCCGGGCTGCTGCGGGAAGCCGGATTCGAGGTGTCCCACGAGGCCGTGCGCCCCGCGCGGGAGGGCGAGCTAACGCCCCAGGGCCACCTGCTCGCGACGGCCGGCGGGCGCCCACAGGAACACGATCGCGGCGACCTCGCAGACGAGTGACAGCGCCTGGAGCGTGACGATCGGCACCGCGTAGCCGGGCATCTGCGCGAGCACGCTCGGCAGCGCGGCGTGGGCGAGCATCTGGATGCCGAGCACGAGCGTGAGCACGCGGCGCGTCTTGGGCCGCCCGCCGCGCAGCTTGTACGCGCGCAGCGGCAGCAGCACGGCGAGCACGAGGTGCGGCACGACGGCCCCGATCCCGGCTGACCCGAGCGCCACGAGCGTCACCCCGATCGCGAGCACGTGCAGCGCGGCGATGGCGAGAACGGCGGCGAGGGTGCGGTTCATGTTCTTCTCGGTCATGTCTACGACGGTATGAGCGAGCGGGCCGCCGCACTCCTGCCCGTCGTCATCGCCGCACCATGACCGATGTCATGGGGCCGCCTGTTAGGTTCGGGCCGTGACGTTTCACGCGAGTACCGAGACGTTTGCCGGGCGTCCCGTGGTGGACGTGGAGCCGGGCGAGCCGCTGCCCGATGTCGACGGGCCGGTCGCCTGGCGGTTCGGGTTCTTCGAGGAAGACATCGACGACATGGAGGGGCCGAACCCGGCCTACAACGCGGCGTTCGACGAACTGCTCGACGGGATCGACACCGAGGCGGTGCACGCGCTGGTGCTCGGCTCGTGGGGATACGCCGCGTTCGCCGACGCGCCCATCGACAAGCTCGTCCAGGCCGCGCACCGGCTGCCGCATCTCGAGGCGCTCTTCCTCGGCGACATCACCGGCGACGAGTGCGAGGTGTCGTGGATTCGGCAGGGGGACCTCGACCCGCTGCTGGCGGCGTACCCGAAGCTGCGCGTCCTGCGCGTGCGCGGCTCCGAGAACCTCCGGCTGTCCCCGCTGCACCACCCGCACCTCGAGGAGCTCGTGTTCGAGTCCGGCGGGCTGCCCTCCGAGGTCGTCACCGCCGTGCTCGACAGCGAGCTGCCGGCGCTCGAGCACCTCGAGTTCTGGCTCGGGGTGCGCAACTACGGCGGCAGCGTCGCCGTGCGGCACCTCGAGCCGCTGCTCGGCGGCGGGCGGTTCCCGGCGCTGCGCCGCCTGGGGCTGCGCAACGCCGAGATCGCCGACCGGATCACGGCCGCGCTCGCCGGGGCCCCGGTCGTCGGGCGCCTCGAGGAGCTGGACCTCTCGATGGGGGTGCTCGACGACGCGGGGGCCGAGGCGCTGCTGGCCGGGCAGCCGCTCACCCACCTGCGCCGGCTCGACCTGCACCGCAACTTCCTGTCGCCCGAGTTCGCCGCGCGGATCGTGGCGGAGCTGCCGGGCGTGGACGTCGACGTGACCGATCAGCAGGTCGAGGGGCGCCGGGGGCGGTACACCGCGGTCTCCGAGTGAGACTCAGCCCCACATCTGCGGTGCCTGGGTGCGGGTCGCCGCGTTGATGCGGTTGAAGAAGTTCGTGGTCGCGATCCACAGCACGATCGCGCCCAGCTCCTCGTCCTTGAAGTGCTCCGCGGCCGCGTTCCACACCGGGTCGGGCACCGCGTCGCCCTTGTCGGCGAGGCGGGTGGCGTGCTCGGCCAGGTCCAGGGCGGCGCGCTCGGCGTCGGTGAAGTACGGCGTCTCGCGCCAGGCCGCGATCGAGAACAGCCGCTCGTCGGTCTCGCCGGCCTTGCGCATGGACCGCGCCCCCGAGTCCACGCACGGGCTGCAGCCGTTGATCTGGCTCGCCCGCAGGTGCACGAGCTCCAGCGTGCTCTGCGGCACGCCGGCCGAGTGCGCGGCCTTGTACAGCAGGTTGATGGCCTTGACCACGTCCGGGCTGGCCGTGGTGGTCGTGTCGATTCGAGCCTTCGACATCGTCGTCTCCTGTCACATCGCGGCGGTTTGCTTCGTCGCCCGGTTGACGACCGCACTCGGGATAACGTGACAAATGTGGCGCAGGCCACAAAAGGGGTGGACATGACCGGCGACGAGGGCCTGGCCCGGCAGTTCGAGGAGCTCCGGCCGCGGCTGCGGGCGGTGGCGCAGCGCATGCTCGGCTCGGCGAGCGAGGCCGACGACGCGGTGCAGGAGGCCTGGCTGCGGCTGGCCCGCGACGACCAGGACAAGCACAACCTGGCCGCCTGGCTGACCACCGTGGTGGGCCGCATCTGCCTCGACATGCTGCGGGCCCGCACCAACCGCCGCGAGGACCCGCTGCCGGTGGCCGAGCGGCTCGAGGCCGCGGACGTGGACCCCGAGCAGGAGGCGGTGCTCGCCGACTCGGTGGGGCTGGCGCTGCTCGTGGTGCTGGAGACGCTCAGCCCGACCGAGCGGCTGGCGTTCGTCCTGCACGACATGTTCGCGGTGTCGTTCGACGACATCGCCGTCGTGGTCGGCAAGAGCCCGGCCGCCGCCCGCCAGCTCGCGAGCCGGGCGCGGCGCCGCGTCCAGGCCGGCCCGGCCGACCCCGGCGAGAGCGACCGGAAACAGGAGGTCGTGGCCGCGTTCCTGGCCGCGTCCCGGGGCGGCGACCTCGGCACCCTCCTGACGCTGCTCGACCCCGACGTGGTCATGCGCGCCGACGAGACCGCGGCGCGGATGGGCGGCCACGGCGAGACACGCGGCGCGGAGGTCGTCGCGGCCTTCTTCAACGGCCGCGCGACGGGCGCCCGCCTGGCCGACATCGAGGGCCTGCCGGGTGCGTTCGTCGCCGCCGTGAACCTGGCCCTGGCATTCACGGTCATCAACGGAAGGATCACCGCCATCGAGGCCGTCGCCAACCCCGAAGACCTGGACGAAATGGCCATCCAACTCATCTAGACTCGCGCGAATGGAAGACGTCAACGAGATCTTCAACGACTTCGCCGCGCTGTTCACCGGGCACCTGCGGGACCCGGACGGCGAGGACGTCGTGCACGCGGACCGGCTCGACCGGGCCGCGCTGGACGGCACGCTGGAGAGCCTGAAGGTCGTGGACGCCTACCTGGAGCACCTCCACCAGCACCGCCCCGAGCGCATGGGCCCGGACTGGGCCCGCACCGTCCTGCGCGCGGGCGCCTACACCGGCGAGATCATCCGGCACACCGCCGCCCGCCGCTACGACTGGATCGACTACGACGTCTTCACCGCGGAGTACCCCGGCATCCGGCGGCTGCTCGGCGACCGCGGGCTCCCGGTGGCGTCGGTGCTGTCGACCGGCGACGGCGGGTTCACGCTGCCGCTGAACAAGGTGGTCAAGTATCTGGCGAACGGCTCCGAGGACAGCGTGTGGTACTACGCGTCCGTCGAGATCCGGAGCTCATGAAAGCTTCATTTCGAAAGCGATGGATTTGATTACGTGAGTGTCACAGCCTCGCGGCTGTGAGAAAAAAGCTAGCCGTGGCACTCGCCGCCGCCCTGGTCCTGCTGCCCCAGTTCGCGGCCGAGGCGGCCACCGGCCGCAACGTGTCCGCCGACGCGGCGATGTATCCGCGTGCGATCCGCCTCGCGCACTCCGGCTCGGCCAACGGGCGCGTGATCGCGACGATGACGCAGTTCCCCGCGGGCGGGCCGGCGGGCGGGATCTACGAGAGCGTCAGCGACGGGGGCGGCTTCCAGCGCGTCGGTACCGTCGCCGACCCGGACGCCCGCCAGGGCCTCTGCTGCACCTCGCTGTTCGAGCTGCCGCAGGCGGTCGGCGGGCTCGGCGCGGGCACGCTGCTGTGGGCCGGCGCGGTCGGGCAGGACGGCGGCGACGGCCGGCGGATGAGCATCAAGCTCTGGGCCAGCACCGATGTGGGGCGAAGCTGGCGGTCCCTCGCGACCGTCGCACGGTCCGGCAACTCGGGCGGGTTGTGGGAGCCGGAGTTGTACGTCGACAGCGCCGGACGCCTCGTCACGCTCTTCGCGGACGAGAGCCAGCCGGGGCGCAGCCAGGTGCTGGTGCAGTCGACCTCGGCCGACGGCGTGAACTGGTCGGCCCGCACGCCGATCGTCACCGGCCCGCAGTCCGGCAACCGGCCCGGCATGCCCGCGGTGGAGCGGCTCGCCGACGGGCGCTGGCTGCTCGCCTACGAGGTGTGCGGCTTCGGCGGGCAGTACGACTGCGCCGTTCGCTCCCGCACCTCGACCGACGGCACGAGCTGGGGCGACCCGGCGCGCCTCGACCCTGTGGTCACCGCGGGCGACGGGCGCTACCTCACCGCCACCCCGACCCTGGCCACCACCGCGACCGGGCGCGTGCTCCTGATCGGCCAGCGGGTGCGCAACGCCGACGGCACCGACTCGGCGGTCAACGAACGGGCCATGCTCGCCTCCGCGGACAACGGGCGCTCCTGGACCGTTACGGCGACCCCGGTCGCGGTGCCGGGCGCGCGCTCGGCGGTGTGCCCGAACTACAGCCCGGTCGTGGTGCCCACGGCGGACGGCACCGGCGTGCTCCAGGTGACCACGGACGACACGGGCTCGGGCTGCCACGCGGTCTACGCCGAGGGGCTCCTGGCGCCGGCCGCCGCGGTCGCCGGCCGGTTCACCACGGGCGGCGGGGCCTGCGTCGACGTCGCGGCCGGCGGCGGGGCCAACGGTGCCGCCGTGCAGACCTGGCAGTGCAACGACGCGCCGGTACAACGGTGGACGCTGCGCCCCGACGGCTCCGTCGCGGCCCAGAACCGGTGCCTGGACGTGCCCGGGGCGGCCACCGCCGCGGGGACCCCGCTGCAGATCTGGGACTGCAACGGCGGCCCGGCCCAGCAGTGGCTGCGGCGCGTCGACGGGGCCCTGCTCAACCCGAACTCGGGCCGGTGCGTGGACGCGCCGAACGGGCAGACCGCCAACGGCACCCGGCTGCGGCTGTGGGACTGCAACGGGGCGGCCGCGCAGCGCTTCCCCTTCACCACCAGCACCGGGCTTTCCGTCGGGAGCACCGTGACGCTGCGGGTGACGACCGCGGGCTTCACCGATCGGTACCTCCGCCGCCAGAACGACCTCGCGGTCACCTCGGTGCTCACGTCGGCGAGCGCGGAGCCGGATCGCCAGGACGCCGCGTTCGTGGTGCGGGCCGGCCTGGCGAACGCGAGTTGCCTGTCGCTGCAGTCCGTGGCGACGAACGGATTCCTGCGGCACCGGAACTACGCGCTGCGACTGGACGCCGCGGACGGGTCGGCACTGTTCAATGCCGATGCGACCTTCTGCCCGGAGACGGTCGCGAACGGGGTCAAGCTGCGGTCGTACAACTTTCCGGACCGGTACGTGCGGCACTACAACGCGACCGGGTACATCGCCTCGCCCTCGGGGCCGAACGCCTTCGACGCGCCCGGGAACTTCGACGCGGACGTGACCTGGCGGGTGGAGGGGGCGCTCTAGGGCTTCGTGCCCCACGCGGAGATCATCGGGGACGTCGACACGTCCAGCTCACCGGCGTCGAGGTTGGCGAGGTGCTCGTCGATCTCGGCGGCGGTGGCCAGGCCCGCGTCCAGCAGCCGGCCGCGGATCTGCTCCACCGTGGCCCGCTCCAGCCGGGCGCACGCGGGGCCGGTGACCGGGAAGTACGCGTCCGCGGCGACCTCGGTCAGGCCGGCCTCGCGCAGGAGCCGGGGCAGGGTGCGCCCGTAGGCGAGGTCGACCGCCCGGCCGGCCATCAGGGTGCGGAAGTCGCGCTTGAGCTTGTTGGCCAGCGCCTGGGCCGGCCCGGACTCGTCGAGACAGGCCAGCGGCTGCAGCGCCGGGTCGGCCTCCTCCAGCAGCAGCCGCCCGCCCGGGCGCAGGGCCGCGACCATGGCCCCCAGCGCCTCGGTGCGGTTGGGCACATGCACCAGGAGCAGCCGCGCGTGTACGACATCAAAGCCCTCGCCGGGCGGAGGCTCCGCGCCCACGTCGTGCCGGCGCACCTCGAACCCGGCCCCGGCCGGCAGCCAGGAGACGTCGAGGTCGGTGGCGAGCACCTGCCCGTCCGGCCCGACGCGCGCGGCGAGCCACGCCGGCACCGTCGGCCCGCCCGCGCCCACCTCCCAGACCCGCTGCCCCGGCCCGATCCCGAGCGCGTCGAGGTGCCGGAAGGTGGAGGCGTCGAACAGCTCCGCGAGCGCCCCGAAGCGGGCGCCGGCCTCGGGCTGGGCATTGTCGAGCAGGTACTGACCCATGCCCGTCACCGTATCGCCGAGCGGTCAGACCTGGTACGCGGCGACGGTCGAGCGCAGCTCGGCGGCCATCCGGGCCAGCTCGGCCGCGGTCGCCTGGGTCTCGGTGGCGCTGCTGGAGACCGTGGCCGCGCTACTCGCCACGTGGGTGATCGTGCCCGCGATGCCCGACGAGCCGTCCGCGGCCTGGGCCACGCGGCGAGCGATCTCGGCGGTGACCGCGGTCTGCTCCTCGACCGCGGACGCGATGGTCGCCGCGTAGTCGTTGATGGTGCCGATCACGCTCCCGACCTCGCCGATGGCCGCGATCGTCCCGCTCGTCTCCTGCTGCATCGAGCCGACCTGGGCCGCGATCTGCTCGGTCGCCTCCGCGGTCTGCCGGGCCAGGTCCTTGACCTCGCCGGCGACGATCGCGAAGCCCTTGCCGGCCTCGCCCGCGCGGGCGGCCTCGATGGTGGCGTTGAGCGCGAGCAGGTTGGTCTGCTCGGCGATCGCGGTGATGAGCGCGATGACGGTGGTGATCTGCGCCGACGCGTCGCCGAGGCGACCCACGCTCGAGCTCGTCTGGGCGGCGGTGCGGGCCGCGGACTGGGCGACGCCCGCGGCCTCGGCGGCGTTGCCCGCGATCTCGCGGATCGCCTGGGTCATCTCGTCGGTGGCCGCGGCGACCGCCTGCACGTGGTGGGAGACGTCGTCGGCGCCGGTGGAGACGTCGCCGACCTGGGCCGTGGTGCCCTCCGCGGCCCGGGCGAGCTGGTCGGAGACGGCCGAGAGCTCGCCCGAGGCCATGGCGACCTGGTCGGAGGCCTGGCCGATGCGGCGCACCATGGCCGCGACCGATTCGGCCGTGGTGTTCAGGGCCGTCGCCACCTGGCCGATCTCGTCGCGGTGCTGCGGCGGGACGCGCGCGGTGAGGTCGCCGGCGCCGATGCGGTCCAGGGCCCCGACGCACGCCCGCAGCGGCCGCGTGATCATCCGGCTGATGACGAGCGCGATCGCCACGCCCAGCACGAAGCTGACCGCGAGCATGATGGCGACGGTCCGGCGCGTGTTGTGGAACAGACGCTCGGCGGTGTCGTCCTCGCGGGTCGAACGCGCGACGGTCGCGGTCTCCAGCGCGCCGAGCGCGGCTCGCACGTCGGGCACCGCGGCCTCGCGCGCCTGGCTGTCGCCGATGCTGCCGAGGTACCGCTGCCAGGTCTTCTGGAACGCGTCGAGCGCGCTGCTCTGATCGCCGTCCAGCCCGAGCGCCCGGCAGGCCTCGACGGCCGCGGTGACCTGGCGTTCGAGGCCGTCGAGGGCCTGCGTGGCGGAGGCGCGCCCGGGCGCGTCGGTCGCGAGCGCGTAGTCGTCCGCGGCGACGATGGCCTGCCCGGCGAGATCGCGGAGGGTGCCCGTGACCTGGAGCTGGCGGTTGTACCCCGCCATGGAGCCGACCTGGTCGTTGATCGAGCCGAGACTCTCCAGCCCGACGATGCCGTCACCGATGCTGAACAGCGCCACGACGAGCACCGCGAGCAGGATCTTCGTGCCGACCGACCGGTCCGCGACGACGCCGGAAACACGCATCAGCACCGGCCTTCCGCAAACTGCACATATGGGGCTGATACGACAGTACGACTAGTTCTGTTGCTGTGTGGGCCGGACCAGCATCTCGTTCACGGCCACGTGCCGCGGCCGGGTGACGATATAGGCGATGGTGTCCGCGATGTCCGGGGCCTGGAGCCGCTCGACGCCCTCGAACCGCTGCTCGATCGTCTCGCGGATCGCCGGCCGGTTGTGCCCGGCCAGCTCGGTGGCGACGGCGCCGGGCTCGACCAGCGAGATGCGCACGAACCGCCCGGTGACCTCCTGGCGCAGGGCCTCGCTGAACGCCCCGACCGCGTGCTTGGTGGCGTTGTAGACGCCGCTGCCGTTGCGCGCGACGCGTCCGGCGACCGAGCTGACGTTGACCATGTCGGCCACCCGGCGCGGCTCCTGCCCGGCGCTGTCGAGCAGGTGGGGCAGGGCGGCGCGGGCGCAGTACAGCAGCCCCATCACGTTGATGGAGACCATCCGCTCCCACTCCTCGACCGGCGCATCGACCACGGGCCCGAGCAGCATCACGCCGGCGTTGTTGACGAGCGTGTCGAGCCGCCCGAGCCCGTCGACGGCGCGCCGCACGGCCGCCTCGGCCTGCTCCCGCTCGGTGATGTCGGCCTCGATGACCAGCGCCCGCCCGCCGTTGCCCTCGATCTGCGCGGCGAGCGCGGCGAGCCGATCCCCCCGCCGCGCCGCGAGCGCCACCGCGGCTCCCCGCTCAGCCAGCGCCAGCGCGGCGGCCTCACCGATGCCGCTGGAGGCCCCGGTGACGAGCGCGACAGTTCCGTCCAAAGTTCCCATGCCCGGGAAGCTACCCCCGGGCATGGGAACCGAAGCGTCAGCCCTGCACGATCTGGAACTTCGCCGTAGTGATGGTCCGCTTGTCCGGGAAGGTGGCGCCCTTGTCGTCCTGCGCGCCGACCCAGATGTCGCCCTGGGACTGGTTCGACTCGATCGGCGCGATCACCTTGACGGTGTAGACCTTGCTGCCGCCCGCCGGGATGCTGCCGCCAAGGCAGGGCACCGGCGCCATGTCGCCTGGACCGCCCAGATCGTCTCGATGTCGGCACCCTGCTTGCCCTCGCTGCCGGCGCTGCCGACCACCTGCCCCAGGGTGACGATCTTGCCGGTGGCGTCGCGGTCGAAGGCGAGCACCTTGTAGTCCGACCCCTGCGGGCTGCAGGACAGGAGCATGATCGTCTCCTGCGCCCCGTCGTGGTCGACGTCGACGTACGCCGGGTCGCCCTCCAGCTTCAAGGGCGGGTGGGCGCCGCCGTTGCCGCCGCTGAACTTCACCGCGCCCTTGCCGCAGCCCTCGTCGAAGCCCTTGGGCCAGGCGGGAATGGTGAGGGTCGCGTTGCCGAGGTCGGTCTTGCTGATCCGCCCGTCCGGCGCGGTGGCGGTGACGCTCGGCTCCTCCCCATCGACGACCGGCTCTCCGGTCTCACGGCGACAACACGCCGCAGTGGGAAAAGTGGTTGCAGTCGATCCTCCGTCATCCAGGCGACAGATAACGGGAGGCGGTCACACGTCTGCTACCTGCGGGACCTCTTCACCGCTCACGGATCCGGCGAATGGTGTCGCGGAACCACAGTGCGCTCATCTTCGGTGTCCGCGCCTGGGTGTCGTAGTCGACCCGGACGATGCCGAAGCGCTGGGTGTAGCCGTATCCCCACTCGAAGTTGTCCATCAGGGACCAGGCGAAGAACCCGCGGATGTCGGCGCCCTGTTGCCGGGCGAGCGCCACGGCGCCGATGTGGTCGACCAGGTACTCGGTGCGCCCCTCGTCGCGGACGAACCCGGCGCTGTCCGCGGTGTCGTCGAATGCCGCACCGTTCTCGGTGATGACGATCGGCAGATCCGGATAGTCCTGGCTGAGTCGCAGCAGCAGCTCGGTGAAGCGGTCCGGGGTGATCGGCCAGCCCATCGCGGTGTGCGGCACGTCCTGCGGCACGTCGCGAACCACCGGCATGCCGTCCGGCCCTGTGGTGTTGCCGGCCTCATCGGTACCGGAGAAGAGCTGTCCGAAGTAGAAGTTCACGCCGAGCACGTCGATCGGGGCGGAAATGGTTTCCAGGTCGCCGTCGTGCACCGGGATGGTGACGTCGCGATCGGCGAGATCGGCGAGCACGTCGTCCGGATAGCGGCCGTAGCGCAACGCGTCGAGATAGATCCGTACGCTGAAACCGTCCGCCCGCCGCGCCGCCGCCCGATCGAGGTCGGTGTCGGTGACCGGGCGTGCCGCGGCCAGGTTCAGAGCGATACCGAACTGCAGGTCACGGGCGGCGGCCGCGCGCATCCGCCGGGTGGCGAGCCCATGCCCGAGCAACAGGTGGTGCTTCGCGGCCATGCCCGCCGCGAAGTCCTTGCGGCCCGGCGCGTGGTCGCCCGACACATAGCCCAGCCAGGCAGAGCACCACGGCTCGTTGAGCGTGAACCAGGTGTCCACCCGATCGCTCAGCGCGTCGAACACCATCATCGAGTAGTCGGCGAACCGGTAGGCGGTGTCGCGCACCGGCCAGCCGCCGGCGTCCTCCAGTTCCTGCGGGAGGTCCCAGTGGTACAGCGTCACCCATGGGTCGATGCCGGAGGCGAGCAGTTCGTCGACGAGCCTGTCGTAGAACGCCATGCCGCGGGGGTTCACCGGGCCGCGACCGTGTGGCTGCACCCGCGGCCACGCCACCGAGAACCGGTAGGTGTCCACTCCGAGGTCCTTGATGAGCGCCACATCCTGCGGCATCCGGTGGTAGTGATCGCAGGCCACGTCCGCGTGGTCGCCGTCCGCCACCGCGCCGGGCACCCGGCAGAAGGTGTCCCAGATGGACGGCGTGCGCCCGTCCTCGGCGACCGCGCCCTCGATCTGGTACGCCGAGGTGGCGACTCCCCAGCGGAAGGTGGGCGGCAGGCTGAGGATCGGGCCGGACAGCCCGGGCACGGCGGCGGTGGGATGCATCATTCTCCTGACTGGGACTGGGGAGCAGGTGCTCGATCTAGTTGCCCGCGCTCTCGTACCGCAGCAGCCCCCGCTTGAAGATGACCGTCGCCGCCGCGGCGCAGTACGCGGCCACGAGCGGCGTCAGCAGCCCGATCCAGGGCACCGCCCCGGTCCCGCGCAGGAACGCGATCGGGAAGAAGGTCACGAAGGCGAAAGGCACCAGGACGCCCAGCGCCGCCTTGATCACGAACGGGTAGATCGACAGGGGGAAGCGGGCCAGGTCGCCGATCTGGTGCACGGAGAGGGCGAGCAGCGGTGTGGGGCTGGACAGCCAGAACGACGCCGCGTTGGTGGCCAGGTTGATGGACACCTTGATGACAACGGCGCTGAGCAGCATCACGACGGCGAGCGGCACCGTCCACGCTGACCACGGGATGTCGACGTGGGCGACGGCGGTGCCGATCATGATGCCGCCGACGACCATGTTGCTCAGGCCGTTGATGCCGACTTGCGCGCTGCTCGACTGCAGCGCCACCGGATAGGGGCGGACCAGGAAGTAGTCGAGTTCGCCCATGTTGATCTGCTCGGCCAGCCGCCACATGCCCTCGAAGAAGAACGAGCCGACGCCCTCGGCGAGGGCCACCACGCCGAACATCAGCATCATGTCCCAGAAGGTCCAGCCGTTGAGCGCGGGCACCTTCGCGAACAGCGCGGTCAGGAAGACGATGTTGACGACCTGCGTGAGCACCGTCGCCACCGCCATGATCCAGAAGTCGGCCTCGTGCTCCAGCAGCGCGCGCAGGTGCGCGCCCAGCAGCCGGACATAGAGCCTCGTCGTCCGCACGGCTCAGCCTCCGTTCACGGTCAGCTGACGGATGGCGGCACGCCAGATCAGCCGGGCGCCGAACCACAGCACGATCACCCACGCCAGTTGCACGGCGACCAGCACGAGCCCGCGTCCGGGGTCGACCCGCCCGATGAAGATCAGCGCGGGGGTGGAGGTCAGCCCGGCGAACGGCGACCACTGCGCGAAGGTGGCCAGCCAGCCCGGCAGGAAGGCCAGCGGGATCAGCGCACCGGACAGCAGGTTGATGATGACGAACCGGGCCATCTGCACACCGACGTAGCTCTGCGTCCAGAAGCAGGCGAGCGCGCTCACGTAGACGATCAGGAACTTGAGCGGAATGACCAGCAGCATGCTGCACAGGAACAGGCCGAGCATGGCCGGGGACGGAGTGGCCACGCCGCCGGTGAGGGTGAGCGTGGCGCCGCCGACCACGGCCACCACCAGCACCTCGATCCACGCGCCGCCGAGGATCTCGGCGAAGCGGGCACGCTGGTAGTCCAGCGGCTTGACCAGGTCCAGGGCCACCAGCCCCATCTGGATCCGGAACGCCATCCGGAAGTCACTCATCATCGACACCAGGGTTCCGGTGGCGAACGCGACCAGCAGGTACCCCTGCATCTGCGGCCATGTGAACCCCTGCACCGCCGACTGCGCCAGGAGCACCCGCCACACGGCCAGCAGCGCTACCAGCTGGAACAGTACGGCGCCGAGACCGAGCAGAAAGTTGGTCCGGTAGGTCACGGCGCTCAGCGCCACCGCCCGGCCGAGCGCGTAGTAGGCCCTCATGCGGACGACCCCGCCTGGTCCAGCACCAGGTCACCGGAGTACACCCGGCGGATGACGTCCTCGATGCCCGGCTCATCGACGCGGAGGTCGACCAGGTTGACCAGTCCGGACAGGCTGGCGACGACGTGCCCGGCGGTCATGTCGAAGCGGTCGAAGCGCACGGAGAACTGCACGGGCGTCTCCCCGGCGGCGACCTCGGCACCGGCCAGCGCGGCCCGCACGGCGTCGAGCGGCACGGCCCGCTCGGTCTCGACGTGCAGGATCCGTTCCCGGGCGAACTGGTCCTTCACCGCCTGCAGATCGCCGTCGAAGACGATCCGGCCCTCGTCGATGATGACCAGCCGGCGGCAGAAGCCCTCGATGTCGGCCAGGTCGTGGCTGGTGAGCATGACCGTCGTGCCCGCGTCCCGCAGCGTCCGGAAGAGCTCGCGGACCCGGTCCTTGACCGCCAGGTCGAGCCCGATCGTCGGTTCGTCGAGGTAGACGATCTCGGGCCCGTGCAGAATGGCGGCGGCGAGGTCGGCACGCATCCGCTGGCCCAGCGACAGGCGACGCCCGAGCATCGGCAGGATCTCACCGAGCTCGAGGACGTCGTCGAACTGTTGCAGCCGGCGGCGGTACGTCGCTGGGTCGATCCCGTAGATGTCGCGCAGCACCGCGAACGACTCGGCCACCGGCAGGTCCCACCAGAGCTGCGTGCGCTGGCCGAACAGCACGCCGATGCGGTGGGCGATCGCGATGCGGTCCCGCTGGGGGTGCAGGCCGTCGATGCGGACGCTGCCGGACGTGGGCACGAGGATGCCGGTGAGCAGCTTCACCGTGGTGGACTTGCCGGCTCCGTTCGGCCCGACGTAGGCGACCGCCTCACCCGCCTCGATGGCCAGGTCGACGTGGTCGACGGCGACCTTGTCGGTGTACCGCCGCGTGAACAGGTGCTTCACCGCTCCGGCGAGGCCCGGGTCCTTGTCCGGCCTGCGGAACACCTTCGTCAGGCCCCGTGCTTCGACAATCGGCATCCGCCGGTCACCCCATCCCTCGTCATGCTGGTTTCTCGGTGCGGGCCTGGCCGGCCTGCGAGAAGCCTTCTCTCGCGGGCCGCGTCGTGCCGCAGGTTGCCGAGGATGAATGACCCGCCGAGCCCGGCGGCCAACGTGACGAATTCCCGCACATATGCCGACGGCATCAGCAGTGCATCGTCCTGCACGACAAGGTGGCGGGTAGCGGCGGAATCGACGGCCGGCCAGGCGTTCAGGGCAGCGGCAAGGAGATCCGAGGTCGGCGTCCACCACCACGCGCATTCCCTCGAATTCGACCGCCAATTGGCGTGTCACATAACTCGCGCGCGGTATTACCCACTATTGCGACGGACAGAACCGTCGGACGTGTCGCTGACACAATACGTCGCCCCCGTGGCTGACAGCATCGACGAGCGCTGATACTGACACGACACGGCTGCCGAGTCAAGGGCTGAGCCGGTGTGAGACTCGCACTTTATCTAAGTCGCTAACTAAGCGTAGTCGATTCCACTGTGCGTAGTCGTCGCTCGTGGGTTGCCACGAAACGCGGCGATGCAGGGGCGATGAGCAGCCCAAAGCCGACGGACGAGCCGCGCGAGTACGATCACCGAAAGTCACGGACGCTCCCACGCCGGAGCCGGCCCACCTTCAAAGAATCAACCACCTACATAGTCAGGTTCCACGCCGTCGGGCGCGCCGGATGACTCCAGTCGCCCTTGACAAGCCGACTCACAGGCGTCGATTATTCACGCCACGGGGTTCGCAGGCTGCCTCGCGCCGGGCCATGACTGGGTCGAAGCGACACATGAGACACTGCGAAGGAAGGTAATATGTGGGTCAATTTGCTGCAGGAACAAATAGAATCGGTCCAGGCGGCCGTTCTGAATGCAGTGGACAGCGCGGATCACATCGAAGCGACCCAGAAGGTTTCCGATTTTCTGATGCGCGCCGGTCCACCCGGCGGACCGCAGAACAGAGCCGGCCGGACGCGCTGGCATCTCGGATCCTCGGCGGTGCATGACGACACCGGATCCGCTGTCGGCTACACCACGTGCCTTGCCTGGACGACGGCCGGCGTCGTGACCAGTGCCGCGGTGTACGTCTCGACAACCGGGTCGGTTCACAGCACGACGCTCGGGGAACGATCCGTGCCGCGGCATGAGGTGACGGGCTCGGACACCCCGCAGGACGCATCGGTGCTGAGCGTGGGTTGGTCGGTGCCTGCCGAGGACCGATTGGACGCCTTCGAGAAAGCGCTCTCCGAATCCGGCTACCACACAGTCCCGGTCGGATCGCAAACGCTGGCCCTGCTCGACGTGGCCGAGGGCCGCGCGGCGTGTTTCGTGGGTCGGGTGGCCGATCCGGCGACGAGGCTTGCGACCTCGCTGCTGATCTCCGAAGCGCACGGCCAGGTCAGCGACTGGTCAGGCGGATATCCGGGGCTGGACGACGATTCGGTCATCGCCGGATCCCACTTCACGCACTATCAGCGTCTCACCCGACTTCTGGGCGCCACACATCGGGCCGCGGAATCAGCGATCGATCCGCAGGAGGTGTCGCACAGTGCGTGAGCGCGCAGTCACGTTCTCCACCCTCGGGCTCGAGGGTCGGCTCGGTAACCAGCTGTGGCAGATCGCCGCGGTGATCGGCCGCTCGCTGGAGCTCGGCCTGCCGATCCGGCTGCCGGCCTGGAACTACGCCGACGCATTCAATCTGCCGCGCTCATGGTTCGCACTTCCCGACGAGAACGACATTCAAGTGTCGGATCTGGTGGACTACCTCACGCCGGTGGACAGGTTCGTGCTCCAGGACATCCGGCTGTGGTGGCCTTATGAGCAGCAGGTCAGGGAGTACCTGACACCGGCAAGGCACGTCCTCGACGAAGTCGACGCGCTCTACGGCGACGTGCTCGAGCGCGGCGATGTGACCGGCGTCCACGTTCGACGTGGCGACTACCTGCTCTACCCGGACAAATATCCGCTGCCGACGGTGGACTACTACCGCAGGGCAATCGAACGCTTCTCGGCGAAAAATATCATTGTCTTCACCGACGATCCGCAATGGGTCACGGACAACATGCCGTTCCTCGACGGTGCTCGGATGACGTGCCAGCCGTTCGGTTTCCTCGACCTCGCATGCATGTCGCGATGCAGCCGGCTCGTCATTGCCAATTCGTCGTTCTCCTGGTGGGGGGCCTTCCTCTCCGGTTCGGCCGAGATCGTCCACCCGCGTCATTGGTACACGGCGGAGCATCGCGACGTCGTGTCGGAGTGGATAACTCCCCCGCATTGGACAGCGGGCGACTGAGGACGTCATCTTCCCCCGCCGCCGCCGACTGCCGCTGGAATTCTATTTAACGGGGAATAGCAAAGGATATGACCAAAAAGGCATTCATCACCGGTCTGACCGGCCAGGACGGCTCATATCTGGCGGAACTGCTGCTGGACAAGGGATACGAGGTTCACGGGGTCGTCCGACGAGCGTCCACACCCAACGTCGAGCGCCTGGCGCACCTGAGCACCGCGCTGCATCCCGCGGGGTCCGGGCTGCACCTGCACTACGGGGATCTCACCGAGAGCTCGCGTTTGATGGCCCTCCTCCAGCAGATCCGGCCCGACGAGGTATATCACCTCGCCGCCCAGACCGACGTGCGGGCCAGCTTCGACCAGCCCGAGTTCACCGGTGACATCACCGGCATGGGGACGACCCGGATCCTGGAAGCGATCAGGCTGATCGATCTCGAATGCCGCTTCTACCAGGCGTCCAGTTCCGAGATGTTCGGCGCCTCGCCGCCACCGCAGAACGAGGACACCGCATTCTGGCCGCGGAGTCCCTACGGCGCGGCCAAGACCTACGCGTATTGGGTGGCCCGGAACTACCGCGAGGCACACGGCATGTTCGTCGCGAACGGCATCATGTTCAACCACGAGTCGCCGCGACGGGGCAAGGCGTTCGTCACGCGCAAGATCACGCATGCGGTCGCGCGGATCAAAGCCGGCTACGACACGGAGCTCTACCTGGGCAACCTGGAGGCCGTGCGGGACTGGGGATACGCCAAGGAGTACGTCGAGGCGATGTGGCTCATGCTGCAGGCCGACGAACCGAGCGATTACGTCATCGCCACCGGGACCGCACACACCGTCAGGGATTTTGCGGAGCAGGCGTTCGGTCACGTTGGGCTGGACTGGCAACGGTACGTCCGGTTCGACGAGCGTTATCTGCGCCCGACTGAGGTGGACTCGCTGATCGGCGACGCCTCGAAGGCCGCCGTCGAACTCGGCTGGAAACCGAAGACGCTGGTGCCGGAGCTCGCTTCGTTGATGGTCGAAGAAGACCTCAAATCGGTGCTCGCGCAACGTTCGTAATGAACGATTCGCCACCGCCTGATTCTCGACTCCCCGATGGGCGAGGTACATCATGAGTACGGAAACGATAGACGCGCAACTGGAAGAAATTGTCCGTGAGTATTGCCCGGATCTCGAACCACGCGCCTCTCTCGGCACGGATGACAATCTGACGGACTTCGGCCTGAACTCGGTGGGCACGATCGGAATCGTCGTGGCCGTGGAGCAGGTTTTCAACGTCACGCTGTCCGACGAGGATCTGTCCTTCGAGACCTTCAAGAGCATTCGCAGCCTACGGCTCACCGTGCTGAAGTACCTTGCGTAGTCCCACACCATCTGGAGGAAAAGAGGATAGAGCGGCAATGTTGGATGTTCGGTTTGAAGCCATATTGCGGTCCGTCGCGGAGCTTCCGGACGATCTGCCGATCACCGGTGAGCAGAACCTGCGGAGTGAGCTGGGCATCGACTCGCTGGTGCTCCTGGATCTCATCGTGAACCTGGAGGCCGAATACGGCGTCGAGTTGCGCGACGAGCTTTCGGCGGACGTGGGAACCGTCGAAGACCTCTGGCTCGAGGTCAGCCGGGCGGTGACGCCATGAACGACCTGCAGGGACTCTCCCCGGTGCGCGGCAGCGTGATGCTCGACGAGTTGCGGGCCAACCGGTCGCTCTCGTCGGTGGCGAACGCGACCGGGCTCATCGGCTACCGCTTCCACGGCCGGCTCTTCGACGCCTTCGAGGCGCTGGACCGCGCGCTGGTCCGCTTCTTCGAGCAGCGTTTCCCGCTCACCTCCCATTCCTGCACGACACTGGTGCAGCGGGACGTGCTCGAGACGATCGACTTCTTCGACAAGCTCCCCTGCATTCCCATGAGCGCGGTGCCCCACGAGGCCGCTTCGGCCGACATCTCGAGGCACGACGAGTGGGTGCTCAGTCCCTCCACCTGCTACCACACCTTCGCCCACCTGGCGGATATCGACGAGCGATGGGACCTGCGTTGGTACACGGCGCGTGGGACCTGCCATCGCTTCGAGCCGTCGGCCGAGGTCTTCCGGCTGGCGAGTTTCACGATGCGCGAGTTCGTCCTCATCGGCGATGAGGACTCGGTGGTGAGCCAGGGCGAGTCGGCGTTCAATGCGGCCGTCGACCTGGTCAGAAACCTCCACGGTGAGGTTTCCGTCAAGACCGCGAATGACGTCTTCTACGGCGACCGCGCGGAGGTGACGCGCCGGGTGCAGTTGGCGCGTGGCGTCAAGCGGGAGATATCCGTTCCCTGGGACGACGGGAGCGAGGTCGCCATCGGCTCTCGCAACCTGCACCGAGATCTGTTCACCACGTCTTTCCGGATCGGCGTGGAGGTGGAAGGCCCGGCCATGCATTCGATGTGCATCGCCTTCGGCATCGAGCGGATGTTGCTGGCACTGCTGGCGCGCACCGAGAACCACGACCCGGAACGTCTCATCGCCGCGCTCGACGAGCTGTAAGCGCCAGTCCGTGGGATCTCACACAGACCACGTGAAGGCGGGCCAGGTCCAGCAGTTCCCCGTGGCGGCACACAACTGCTTCTCGGGGAGCTTCCAGCAGCTGGCGGTCCTCCTTGGTCAGGAGGTCGAGGAGCCAGCAATCATGGAAGCGGGAGACGGCTACCTTCTGCGGGCCGGACTGGACGAACGGTCGTGCCCGGAGCTCGTGTTCGGAGTCGAGGCCGTCGTTCTGTCCGGCTTGACCGCGCTGGGGTTCGAGGCCCGAGCCGTGGCAATCAGGCCGGACGGGTGGCGCGAGCAACTCCGTGACCTGCTGGCCGAGCATGCCGGTGTCGTCGTCTGGGTCAACTCCGCGCACCTGGACTATTCCGTTGTCTACTCGTCCCATCCCGGCTTCATGCACGCCGTCCTGATCCTGGAGCTGTCCGCGGATCTGCGGCGGATCAAGGTTTTCGACTCGCTCGTCGACGACCGCAACCGCTATTCCTGTGTTGTCTGGATGACGGACAGTGCGCTGGAAGGCGCGGTCCTCGACCGCTTACGTTCGAAGTCCCTCGATCACATGGGACGCTTTCACACGTTGGTCGCGGCCCACGCGCATCCGGCCGACAGCACGCACATCGCGGCGGCGGGCCTGCTGCGACAGGCGAAGGCGTTCCGCGGAAACTCCTGCTACCGCAATGCCGTCCACGAATACCGGCTGTTGTGCGGAGAAGCCCTGGCCGGCCCAGCGGACACCGCCAAGCTCGCGGCACGGCGTCTCTTCGACCATGTGAACGTTCTGTACGTTCTTCCGAGTCTGAGACTGCTTGAACGGTCACTGCGCCGGGCCGAAGTGCCGGACTACGTCGCTGATCTGTGCCGGTCGCTCATGGATGAGTGGCGCGTACTCGGCCTGCAGTCGCTCAAGTTCGCAGCGACGTCCTCCAGTTCGATCGCGAGCCGCATCGATGAACGGTTCGAACGATTGAGCACGGCCACCACGCACCTGTGGGACGTCCTGCTCATGGAGACGGAGAGTGGGAAATGACGATTTCGCGGCTCCGCGGGCTGTCGGTGGTCATCGGCTCAGGTAAGGGTTGGGAGAGCGAGGGATGGCGTGCGGCGGTGGAAACCGCGCGTATTGCGGAGTCCTGTGGCTTCCACTCGATATGGCTGACCGACGGCGGACGCGACGTCGACGAGGTCCGGCACAATCCTGCTCTCGTGGCCGCAGCCGTGGCTGTCAACACCCGGCGCATCCGGG
This sequence comes from Dactylosporangium sp. NPDC000244, assembly GCF_040300725.1. NCBI lineage: Bacteria > Bacillati > Actinomycetota > Actinomycetes > Micromonosporales > Micromonosporaceae > Dactylosporangium > Dactylosporangium sp. NPDC000244. The sequence continues at coordinate 13,057 of NZ_JBEPEH010000029.1, read as the reverse complement.
TGCGGGTCGAGGTGGCGGATCCGCCGGCGTCCGATCCTCTGCGAGTGGCGGAGGAATGGTCAGTTGTGGACAACCTCTCGGACGCACGCGTCGAACTGCTCTCAAGGCTCAGGGGAGACCGCGCCGGTGCGCAGATCCTCTCCGTCCGTGAACTCTGGAGTGGCAAGCCCGTGCTCCGGGCCGGGCCGGGCGAGGAGGAGTACAGCGTCCGCACGTACCCCGCTCCGCGGCGGCCGGAGCCGACGTGCTGGTTCGCAGACCTCGGCGCCGGGCCCGCATCCGGGATTCCCCCCGAGCTGAACGCCGGGGTCTTCATCGCCGGCGAACTCGCCGTCGACCGGATCGCGCAGCGAGCCGGGCTGCTGCGAGACCAGTTCCAGGCGATGCGTGGAAGGCCGGCGCGGCTGGCCGTCGCGGCCGGCACGACCCTGCGGCCGGAGGAGGTCCAGGAAATCTATGCGCTGGGCGTCGAGGAGCTCGTATATACGCTCGACATCGAAGCAACGCGCGACCATCTTGCCGAGGCCGTGACAGAACTGGCGCGCGCCAAGGGCCTGACCGACATTGCGTAAACAGGTTGATCCGCAGGAGCTCGAGCAGGCCTTGGGTCGTGCGCTGGTGAAGCCCGAGTGGTCCAGGTCTTACACCGTGTCGCGCACGCAGGCACTTGCGGTCTACGGCGTCGACAGCGAATTCGTCGACGTCCTTGTCGACATGGGCTTCCCCTGCGAGATCCGGCGCGATCACGTCGCGTTCGATCCGCTGGACCTGGAAAATCTGGGCCTGGATCTGAGGCTTCCATCGGCGAGCCGTGCCGCCATGGCGCTCTGGACCAGATCGTTCAAGGACCCCACCCGCCTGGCCACGGCTCGCTGCACCGTACAGATTTCATGGTCCTGCCCGGTCCCGGGACATGCCGGGGGGTGTGACCATGATGGTGACTTCACCGTGAGCTCGCAGATCGAGGGCCGGTCGGTGGGCCCGGTGGTCCATGACCGCACCGGCTGGAAAACCGAGCTGGACGTGCGGCTGCTGCATGACGACCACGTTTTCCGGAACGGTTTCTCGGCTCTCGTCCAGGAGGCTGGAAAGCTCCACTTCCACCGGCTCATTCCCGAGCTGGCCCAGGATATGGAGTTTCTTCGCCGGCATCGCATCGCCGACTGCAGGTCGGCGAACATCTACCTCGCCGGGGTGGCCGCCGCGGCGGACCTGGTGGTTCGCCAGGCATCGGGATACTTCGTGGGTTCCCCCTTCCTCGTGCCCCACATGTGGCTCGAGGTCGACGTGGACGGGCGCTGGGTCGCCGCGGATCCGTTCTTTCTGAACACTCTCGCGCGCTGGGGCGTCGTCAACGCGGCCGACTGGCCGCCCACGAGATCTCCCCGCAACGTTCTCTGGCGGATTCGCGGCGACCACGAGGAAGAGCCGCTGATAAAGCACGGTGCGGTGGGCGTACCCGTGAAGCTCGTAGCCCGCATGAGTTACGAAGGCCGCTGAAGGTGAATTCGTGTTCCAGTTCAGTTTTGGCGAGGTTGACCTCGTTGTGCTCGACATACCAGAGGACTCCTCCGAACCTTCGGCTCCACCCGGAGATCTCTACGACGTCATCGGCTCCGAGGGTGACCGCTATCGCGACTGGTTCACCCGCGGCTGCCTCTATGTAGTGGGAAAGTCACTCGACCCGTCCGAATCGACTGCGAACCAGATCGTCGTCATCGGCACCGAGTACGGGAACACTCCAGCGCTGCTGGGGCTGCAACGTGCGGCGCAGTCGCAGGGGCGGCGGCTGTCCCCGCAGTACTTCCCGGGTGCGACCTCGAGTTCCGCTGCGGCGTTTCTCAGCATGCGCATCGGAGCGACCGGCGGTAACTACACGATCAACGCCGGCATCCTCACGCCGATCATGGCGTTCTGGCAGGCGCTGTGTGGCCTGGGCTACCCGCAGAGCGCCGGGAGCAGGCTGCTGGTGGGCGACGTCTATTGCGTGGAAGCCCGTGAGGACGCCGCGAAGGAAGCGCCGGAACTCGCGTGTGAATCCGGGCTCGTGCACACCTGCCTCACGGCGGGGTCCGAGTTCGAGGCACGCTTCGAGTTCGCCGAGACACCCGAAGAAGACGAGGCCGGTGGGTCGAGGCCGCCCCGGACATCGCTGCGTGGGCCGGTCGCGGCTCCGCGCGACGGCTACGGCCGCAACGGTGCCTTCGCCCTGGCGGATCTGCTCCGGACCGCCCGCCGGACGGAAGTTGGCGAGGTCGTCAGCATGGAATGTCTCGGCTTCGGAGGGCCTCGCGGGAAGGTGACGATCACCCGCTTGTCAGCGCCTGGTGTAGCCGCGGAACGGAGCGCCCGATGACGACCGCCGCGCCAAGGGTGTTTGTGACGGGTCTGGGCATCATCTCGCCGGCGGGAGCCGACAGGCACGCCTACTGGGACGGCCTCTGCTCAACCGCACCCCTCTTCGGCGACCTGCCGCCCCTCTACGAGGGAATGAAGCCCGGCGCGATCGGGGCGTGGGTACCTGAGTCGGCTCGCAAGGCCGCCCTGGCCGCGAGCAGGATCTCGGCGGGGACGACGAGACCACGGATGGCGGAGGTCTACGCCGCGTACGCCGCGACGGAGGCCATTGCAGACGCCGGCCTGTGCGCCGCGGACACCTCCCTGTCGCGAGCCGTGGTCTGCGTCGGCACCAGTGACGGCCAGGCCGACGTGCTCGAGGCGGTCTGCGCCGGCGTCGATGACGGGTCCGGACGCTTCTCGAGTGCCGGCATCGGGTCCTCGGTCGCTCGGGTCGTGGGCAGTGCGGGGCCGGCCTTCGTGGTGCAGGCGACCTGCGCGTCGACGAATGCCGCACTCTCCTGTGCGCGGGATGCGCTCAGGTCGGGTCTTGCCGAGACCGCGGTGGTGGTGGGCTGCGATGCGTACTCGCAGAAGAACATCATCGGCTTCAGCAGCCTGCAGGCCATCGGCCCGGCGGCGTGCCGGCCGTTCTCGCGATCTCGACGCTTCGTGACGCCCGCCGAGGGCGCAGGGGCGTTGGTCCTCCAGACCGAACGCGCGCTGCGTCCGGACCAGGTGCCCTATGCGGAGCTGGTCGCGGCGTCGATCAGCAACGACGCCAGCCACCCGACGGCCCCTGATCCCGCGGGAGTCAGGGCGTGCCATCGCCGTGCGCTCGAAGAAGCCGGCCTGGAGGCGTCCGCCATCGATGTGATCTATGCCCACGGCACCGGCAGCCGGATCAACGATGCGATCGAGGGCAGCATCTTCGTCGAAGACTTTCCGCACGCCGCGGTGACGGCCGTCAAGGGCACCATCGGCCACATGATGGGCGCCGCGGGCGCGGCCGGCGCCGTTGCGGCCTGCCTGACGCTGAGGCATCGCCTGGTGCCGCCGACCGCGATCGACGCAAGCGAGATCGAGCTCGGCATGGATCTCGTCACGGGAGCGGCCCGCCCGGTCCCGGACGTCCGTTACGTGCAGAACAACGCATTCGGGTTCGGCGGGAACAATGCCATCAGCATCTTCCGGCGGACATCGTGAGCGACTCGGTCCCCGGCTCTGATGAGGGCGGCGCCGCGACGCGCCCGGTCCCGCACGATCTCAACGGTCGGCTGCGGCTGTCGATCGACGGCCCGCTTGCGGTGGTCACCGTGAACAATCCGCCGCACAACCTCTTCGACGAGGACATGTGGCAGGCGTGGTTCGCAGCCGTCGACTGGTTGGAAAACAATGCGCCGCGGGCTCTGCTGATCAGGGCGGCGGGGCGTGTCGTCAGCGCGGGGGTCGACGTCCGAATCTTCCGCGACACCCCCGCCGACCAGGTCGAGCGGTACTGGCGCCGCAATCTGCGCATCGTCCAGGCGCTGGAGCGGCTGCCGTGCCCCACGGTGTTCGCGGCCCACGCGCTCACGCTCACCGCCGCCTTCGAGATCGCGCTCGCCTGCGACTTCATCGTCGCCGTGGGCAGTGCACGGTTCGGACTGGTCGAGCGCAGAGTCGCGTTCACACCGGCGATGGGCGGGACGCAACGCCTGGCGGAGCGGGCAGGCGTTTCACGAGCGCGGGAGCTTGTGATGACGGGCAGCCTGTACCGGGCGTCGACGCTTGCGGACTGGGGGGTCGTCAACGCCCTGTTCGAGCCCGCGACGTTTGCCGATGCGGCACGCGAGCTCGCGCTGGGCCTCGCCAACGGGCCCACCCGGGCGCATGCGGGGACGAAGCAGGTCATCAGGGAGTACTGCCGCGGCGGTGTGGTTGCGGCCGATGCCGTCCTGCCGGCCGTGGCGCACCGCGTCTCGGGTACCGCGGATCACCACCGGGCGGTGGCGGGCTTCTTGGCGCACGGGCCCGATCACAGCACCGAATACCTCGGCCGGTAGCCGGTCCGGGGAACCTGCCTCAGGAGTCGGCCGTGCCGGAGAAAGGAAGTCCGATCGTGGATCTCAGCCTGTTCTACTTCGCGGATGATTCGACCCGGCAAGCCGCACGACGTTACGACCTTCTGCTGCACGGCGCGCGGTTCGCCGACACTCACGGCTTTGCCGCCGTGTGGACGCCCGAGCGCCACTTCCATCGCTTCGGCGGAAACTACCCGAACCCCGCGGTCACCGGAGCGGCCGTTGCGGCTGTGACGGAGAGGGTCGCGGTACGCGCCGGAAGCGTCGTCGCGCCGCTTCACGACCCTGAGCAGATCGTGCGGGATTGGCGGCTGATCAACACGTCCTCGAACGGGCGGGCCGGCGTGTCGCTCGCCTCGGGATGGAATCGCGGCGATTTCGTCCTGAACTCGACCGGCTTCGAGGACCGCGTTCGGTTGACCACCGAGGCCGTGCATGCCCTGCGGGGGACGGGAATTCCGCTCTGGCTCACGTCGGGAGGCAGCCCCGAGACATTCGTCGCGGCCGGACGCCTGGGGGTCGGTGTGCTGACCCACCTGGCCTCACAGACTCCCGCGGTGCTGGCTCAACGCATCCAGGAATATCGCGCGGCTTTTCGCGACGGTGGACACCCCGGCTCGGGTCATGTCGCGCTCATGCTTCACGCCTACGTGGGGCAAACGGAACGCGAGGTCGAACAGGAGGTTCGCGGCCCACTGGAGGACTACCTCATGAGCGCGATGAACCTGATGCGGCCCGGGGACGACTCCCGCTCGGATGCCCAGAGCAGGCTGAGGCTCGCTCGCCTCGCCGTTCAGCCGGCGTATGAGAAATACATGCACGGCGGCAGCCTCATCGGCACGGTCGATCAGGCCCTTCCCGTCGCCGAGGAGTTCGGCCGGATGGGCGTCGACGAAATCGCCTGCCTCGTTGACTTCGGCCTTCCGACGGAGGTCGTCCTGGGCGGTTTGGAGAATCTGGACACCTTGCTGCAGACGATACGTGGAAGGGCCCTGTCGTGAAGATTCTGAAGCAGCACAGCATGCGCTACTCGGGCTGCGATGCGGGCGTCTACGAACTCGGCTGGGCGCAGGGCGAGATGCTCGGCTACATACGTTCGCGCGGCCCCGGGAATCTCGTGTATGTCACCAAATTCGGCTCGCTGGACGGCGGCTCCGTCAGCCTCGAAGGAGTGCTCGAGGCGATTCGCATGACCTGCGAGGCACATGAGGCTCTTCGGACGCGCTACCTCGAGAGGGACGGCCGATGGCTTCAAGAGATCCTGGGCGCCGGCGAAATTTCCGTAACCGAGCTGTCCGCCACGTCGGCCCGGCTCGACGCGGCGGAAGTTGTCGCGCTGCTCGGCCCACTGTCGCCCGAGCCCGACGAAGTTCCCGTGAGAGTCGCGGTGGTCACCTTCGAGGGCAGGCCGGTCCACGTCTATCTGGCCATTCATCATGCCTCCGCGGACAACATGGGCGCGGAGATCGCGTGTCAGGAGATCTGCCGGCGGAGTCTCGGCCTGACCGTCCTGACGTCTTCCGCATGGCAGCCGCATCAGATAGTCGAGTTCGAAGCGAGCCCGGCCGGGCGGGCATTGGCGGAAAGGTCCGCCCGACACCACTGCGCCATATTCCGCGACCTGGCCGACGTTGACGAACCTCTGACGGACCGTTCCGTGACACCCCTGCGGGAGTATCAGCTCACGTCGCCGGCCGTGGTGGTCGCGGCACAGCAGATCGCCCGACGACTGAACGTGAGCGCCTTGAATGTCGCCTTGGCGGCGTACTGCGCCGCGCTCTCCGCCAAAGTGTCGAAGGACAGATTTCCCCTGGCGTTGACGAGCGGGAACAGGTTCAACCCGAACCTTCAGATGGCAGTCGCGAAACTTGCCCAGTCCACGGGCCTCTCCGTCGACGTCGGGGTATCGACGTTCGAGGAATTCTGCCGCCAGACAGGCAATTCGACACTCCTGGCCTATCGCTACGGGATCTACGATCCGGAGCTCATGAAGAAATCCTACGACGAGATGAAGGCGGAGCACGGGAAAGAGGTGTTCTTCCCGTATCTGGTCAACTGGAACTTGACGACGCCCATCCAGGGCCCGGGCCCGGAACTGCGCGGCGACGAGTTGCGTCGGATCGAGGCACAGCTCGGCATTCCGCGCGAGGAGCTGAGGCAACTGCTGGATCGCGGGGTCTGCGCTGCCAAAAACCCCGAGGACGGGGTGCGCTTCACCGACCTCGCGCTGGACATCTACGAATTCTCCGACCGGGCGGACATGAGACTGCGCAGCGACCTGAGGTTCTTCCCGGACGCCGATCTCCGGTGCCTGCTGCGCTCGACCGAACGTCTCCTGGTCGACATCGCCTGCGGCACCGAGGAGATCGACATGCGGCACCTTCTCGACACCTTGTGCCACGACAGTCACAGCAGCTGAAAGGGGACCTGATGCTTGCCGAACCAGGTGTTCAAGCCGCTCCCGTGAGCGAGGTGATATTTCCGCTCGCCGGCCGCCGTGTGTGGGTCGCCGGGCACAAGGGGATGGTGGGGTCGGCACTCGTCAGGCGGCTTGCGGAGAGCGATGTCGAGCTTGTCACCGTCGGCCGTGACGAACTCGACCTGCGCGACAGTGACGCGACGTTGCGGTGGGTCAGGGACGTCGCGCCTGAGATGATCTTCATTGCGGCCGGCCGGGTCGGCGGGATAGCCGCGAATGCCAGCTTCCCGGCGGACTTCATCGCCGACAACCTGGCGATCAACATGTCGGTCATCTCCGCCGCGGTCCGTACCGACGTGCCGAAGCTGATGGTGCTCGGCTCCTCCTGCATCTATCCGAAGCACGCGGAGCAGCCGATGCGCGAGAGCTCGCTGCTCACCGGGGCGATCGAGCCGACGAACGTGTGGTACGCGATCGCGAAGATCTCGGCTCTGAAGCTGGCCGAGGCATATCGCATCCAGTACGGCCACGACTTCATCTCCGCCATGCCGACGAGCCTGTTCGGGCCGAACGACAACTTCGACGAGGGTCGCGGACACGTCATCCCGGCGCTGATGTCGAAGGCACGCCACGCCGTGGAGACGAAGGCCGGCGTGCTCGAGGTCTGGGGTTCGGGCGCCCCCAAGCGCGAGTTCCTTCACGTGAGCGACTGCGCCGATGCGCTGGTCTATCTCGCGGAACGCCACTCGGCCCCCGAGACGGTGAACGTCGGGAGCGGATCCGAGGTCTCGATCCGGGAGATCGCCGAGAAGATCTGCGCGATCGCCGGATTCGACGGCGAGCTCAGCTTCGACCCTTCGCGTCCGGACGGCGCGCCGCGGAAGTGGGTCGAGTCCAGCCGGATCAGGGAAATGGGCTGGGCGCCCCGCATCTCGTTCGACGACGGGCTCCGCGACACCTACGAGTGGTACCTCGCCGCACGCGCGAAGGCGCTGAAGGGATCGGTCGATCATGTCGGGTGACGGCTGGATTCGACAGGTGTCGCCGTACATCGGCCAAGAGGAGGCTGATGCGGTACGCCGGGTTGTGGAGTCGGGCTGGATCACCGAGGGCCCGGAGTCCGCGGCATTCGTCGAGGAGTTGAAGGAGTACGTCGGCGCCCGGTACGCCGTCCTCGCGCCGAACGGAACCCTGGCACTGGCGCTGGGCCTTCTGGCGCTCGGCATCGGCTCGGGCGACGAAGTGCTCGTCCCGGACACGACCTTCGTCGGCTCCGCGTCGGCGGTCCTGCTGACCGGAGCCAGGCCGGTGTTCGTCGACGTCGAGCCGACCACGTTTCAAATCGACCTGGCGGATGCCGAACGGCGGACGACGTCGGCCACGAGGGCTGTCATGCCCGTGCACCTCTACGGGACGGCGTGTGACATGGCCGCCGTGTCGGCGTTCGCCGACCGAAAGGGCATACAGGTCATCGAGGACGCCGCCCAGGGCATGGGGGTGCGTTTCGGGGACCAGCACGTCGGCACCTTCGGCGACGTGGGCTGCTTCTCCTTCTTCGCCGACAAGACGATCACGACCGGCGAAGGCGGATTCGTCACCTGTCGGGACGAGAAGACCTACGAGCGGCTGCGCCTGCTTCGGAATCAGGGACGCATGAACAGCGGAACGTTCATCCATCCCAGCGTGGGATTCAATCTCCGCATCACCGACATGCAGGCCGCTCTGGGACGCGTGCAACTGCGCAAGCTGAGCACGATTGTCGAGAGGAAGCAGGAACTCCACGCCGCATATCGCAAGGCGCTGAGCGGAATTCACGGCGTCAGGATCCTGGGCGCTGCCGAAGGCGCCAACCTGGTCCCGTTCCGCTGCGTGATTCTCGTGGATGACGCAGCGGCGCTCATGAAGCACCTTACGTCGTGCCAGATCGAGCCGAGATCATTCTTCTACCCGCTCCATCTCCAGCCCGCGTTCGCGTCGTTGCGCGATCCGGACGGCTCCGATCGCGACTTTGCAAATGCCGTGGCCGGATACGAGCGGGGTATCTGCCTTCCCATCCACAATTCGCTGACGTTCGACGACGTGTCGCGGATCGCGGGAGTCATTCGCGATCACCAGGAGCTGAGCCAAGGCGCGTAGACCGACGCCCCGCTCAGCGCTTGCTGGCGGGGCGTCAACGCAGGCATTGGGCCTACGCAGGGTGATCGGGCAGGCAGAGGACCGCGGTGGCGTCATCGCTGGCCTTGTAGCGCGGCCAGCGCTTTCCGTCGGGATCCGAGCCTTCGGCTTCGCGAATCTGCTGGATCAGGTGGCTGGGGCCGCGGGTGTCGAGGACGTCGAGCAGTCCGGCCCAGTCGGAAAGGTGGTAGTCCTCGACGAGGCACGAGGCGCCGTCACTGAGCAGAGCGGCGCGACCGAGGTGGGCACGGTCGATGGTGCCGGTCAGGGCGTGATAGGCGACATCGGGGCTGGAGCCGGCGACCCAGTAGCCGCCGGGCGTGTTGCGGTGCGGTCGCTGGGCGGACACCAGACGACTGACGGCCTGCCCGTGCTCAGGGGTGCCGATCTGATAGCGCAGGGTCTCTTTGTGCTCCGTCTGGGCGTAGTCGTCGGCACGCCGGTCGGAGATCTTCCTGATGCCGTCAGGGCCGTCGAGGAGGATAACGGAGTCGGCCAGCGAGAAATATTCGAACGTGGTCTCGTTTTCGCGCAGCATGGCAATGGAACTGCTGGGCGTGCCGGTGTGAGCCAGATCGCAGCTGTCGGCGTGGGATTCGGCGACGCGAGCAAGGGCAGCGGCCGCGCATTCGGTCAATGGCGTGTCGGGGCAGCGGGTGCTTTGCTCGATCAGGGCCGCCGAGAGGCGGGCGACGAACCAGCTTGTGCCGTGAATGCAGCCGGTGCCCAGATCGGCCGGGGAGGTGAGCCCATCGAGGACGAGGGCGACATGCGGCGTGGCGCCGACGATGTCTTCATTGGATTTGAGTGGGGATCCAGGAACTGAGGCGAAGTTGACGCGCACAGGTGATTGCCCCCCATGAGACGGAGTGGACAGCGCATTTGCGGCGCCGATGCAGCGGTCGCCATTGACGATGCCATCGGACGGCGCGATGTCGATAGCGACAGACCTCAATTAGTATAGGCGGCGCGGGATTCTTCAGCGACCCCGTGATGCGCTCTCAAAGGCGCGACATTCGAAATGGGTGGGGTGCAGGATCGCGGCGACTACCGTGCGACGCCGGCGGCACCGATCCTTCGAGGACCTGATCCTGCACCGGCCCGCCCCGCGGCGCCCTTGGCCCCGGGCCGGCGCCTGGCCGATGCGGGTGAGTGATCCGCCCCCGCCGGCCACGCCCACGCCGAAGGTGTCGCCATGTCGGCCGGGCCGCTCGAGACGGGCCAGCACCGGCCCGGCGCCCGGCGAACTGGACCGTATTGATGGATAGCGTTGACGTACCTGCGGAGGGCCGGGTCGACGACAAATGTGGTGGGGATGTTGGCGGCCGCAACGGAGAACGCCGGACAGCAGTACTAGGCCGGCAGCCACGAACGTCGTCGTAAGGCCGGCCACGATTCGAATGCGCACCGGCGCGCACTACCGTATGCGCGGCGCGCAGGGCTCATCGCAGCTCCGTGAACTCCTCCCAGGGCCGGTGAACGCCCGCTCCACGCGTGAGCGGCTCACTGCTCGATGTTCAGCCGGCCGTCGGGTTCAACGCCCAAACCGAACCGTGACGAGAACTCTTGCGTGTCGCCGACGCGCGGCTCACCACAGCCGGCCCGCGCTACTCCCGCCGGGATCCGGCCGGGCGTCGGGGCAGGCGTTTCGGGTGCGAATCCGGCGGAGGATCACAAAAGATATTCACGTTTGATCTACGTTCAGGGAGAACGAGCGACACCAGGTGCCGCTCCAACACCTGTACGGGGGGAAAGTGTTCGCAACGACGAACATCCGCAGGGGACCGGCATCCCGCGGACGAACCTGGGCCGGCACGGCGCTGGCCCTCGCCCTCACCGCGGCGACTGTCGCGGTGGCTACGCCGGCATACGCAGTACCAGTACCGACGGTAACGGATGTGTCACCAGCAGCGGGCCCGTTGGCCGGCGGTACCGAGGTGACCATCACCGGCACCGACCTGACCGGTGCCACCGCGGTCACCTTCGACGGCACGCCCGGGACCGGCCTGACGGCGGTCACCGCCACCAGCCTCAAGGTGACCACTCCGGCGAACAGCGCTGGCAACGCCGCGATCGAGGTGACAACGCCGGGCGGCACGTCCGACGGCACAGTGGAGTACACCTATGTGGCCGCGCCGACGGTGACGGGCGTGTCACCGCCGACCGGCCCGGCGGCCGGCGGTACCGAGGTGACCATCACCGGCACCTACCTGACCGGTGCCACCAAGGTCACCTTCGACGGCACGGCCGGCACCGGCCTGACGCCGATCGGCGCCACCAGCCTCAAGGTGACCACCCCGGCGCACGCCGCCGGCGACGCCGCGATCGTGGTCACCGCACCGGGTGGCATGTCCAACAACAACACCGTGTTCTCCTACACGGCGGCGCCGGCGGTGACAACGCAGCCGCTCGCGCAGTCGCGCAGCGCGGGCGGCACGGCCACGTTCACGGCGGCGGCCTCGGGCAACCCGACCCCGACGGTCAAGTGGCAGGAGAAGCTCCCGAACGGCAGCTGGACCGACATGAGCAGCCAGACGAATACGACGCTGACGTTCACCACGAATGAACAGCAGAACGGCGCGCAGTACCGTGCGGTGTTCCAGAACTCGCTCGGCAGCGCGACCACCGGCGCGGCGACGCTGACGGTGACCCCCGCGCCGGGGAACGCCCCGGACGCACCGGCGGCACCGACGGCGACGGCCGGCGTGTCGTCGATCGAGGTTACGTGGACGGCACCGACCGAGAACGGCTCGCCGGTCACCGGGTACACGGTGACGGCGAACCCGGGCCCGGCCACCTGCTCCACAAAGTCCAAGACCGAGACCAGTTGTGTCCTCGGCGCGAACGCGGGCATGTCCTACACCGTCACGGTGGTGGCCCAATCGGCCGCCGGCAACTCGGCGGCGAGCGCGGCGTCCAACTCCGTCACGCCGACGGCACCGACGACGCCGTCAACGGCACCGACGGCGGACTCGTCGCTCACCACCGACGTCGGCCCGATCAACGCCGCAGAGCCGGGACAGCAGATCACGATCAAGGGGTCCGGCTACGCGCCGTACTCCACGGTGATCATCGCGATGTACTCGAACCCGGTCCAACTGGGCAGCGTCATCACCGATGCCAGCGGTGACTTCACCCAGACGATCGCCATCCCGAGCGACCTCGACGCGACAAGCCACGCGCTGGTCGCAGCGGGTGTGGACCCGGACGGCGCCGCCCGGAACCTGCGCCTCGACCTCTACGTGGCGCCGGGCGCGACGATGAAGATCTCGGGTCCGATCGTGCGCAACAGCGACGGCCGTCCGCAGATGTTCGCGCGCGGCTCGAACAACAACCTGTACACCAGCGTCCAGGCCGTCGACGGCACCTGGGGCGCCTGGACGAACCTGGGCGGACTCATCTACAGCGAGCCGGTCGCCGTGCTGGACAACAACGGCCGGCTGCAGGTGTTCGCCGTCGGCGGTGACCACTCGATCTGGCACCGCCTGCAGAACAGCGACGGCTCGTTCGCCTGGTGGGTCCCGGTGGGCTCGCCGAAGTACCTGCACTCGCTGGCGCTGACCCAGAACGACGACGGCACGGTCGTCATCATGGGCCGCGGCCAGGACGACAACCTGTGGTCGATCAAGCAGGCCTCGACATCCGACCCGGGCTCGTGGACCGCGTGGGAGAACCTGAGCGGTCTCATCTACGGCAACCCGACGCTCTTCAAGCGCGAGGACGGTCTGATCGAGGTCTTTGCCATCGGTGGCGACGGCCAGATCTGGCACCGAGTCCAGACCACCAAGAACACGAACAACTTCGCATGGTGGTCCCGTGTCGCGATGTCGATGAGCAACCACGTCGGCCTGTGACCGTACCGGCTTGAACACCACAGCACGCAGCGGGCGCCCCGGCAACCTTCCCGGGGCGCCCGCCTTCATCAGCCCGACCTGGTCGAGGCAACGAACCTGAGGTTCCCCCCGGTAGCTGTCACGGGTTGGTCAGAAGCGTCGGGGGCACGGATACGCATTGCGTGATCCTGTGCAACGCGGCGCGGCAACCTTTTGAGGGACGTCGCGGG